>NZ_JBTJEP020000009.1:46959-120578 GCF_054456635.2 Leucobacter faecis | reverse complement strand
ATTCCGCGGTGCTCAATCGCAATATTGCTTGGTGCTCACTCGCAATATCGCCGGTGCTAAAGCCTTCGAATACTCACCGGCAAAGACTCATGCGCCTGTAGCCCTGAAGCCGCAATATTTACGGGTTCATGCACATAACCTGCCAACGCGTTCGGGTACGCCGTCCACGCGTCAGTACTAACCGTGGCCCCGGGAAGAATGTTCTGTTGAATGAACCTTTGAAGGGACTTCGCCGATGCGTCAGGAATAACCTGCAGTCGCGCACGCCCCCACCCTGAACCGGTGATCTCGATCGCACCCGCGACCAGGGTTTTCCCGAGCGCTCCACGGCCGCGCGAGCCTGCACGATGTCCACCAAACAAGCTCTCATCAACTTCAACATGACCGGCAAGCGGCGTGCTGCCGCTGCTGGTCGTCACGCACCGAAGCCGGGCCAGCATCGTCCATGCTGTTTGATACGACGAGATAGGGGAACACGCGAAGAAGGTGGCTGGCGGAGATTCCTGTCTTTCCGGCGGTCATCAGCCAGGCTGCTTCAAACCAGACAGTGAGCGGTGTTCGGGTGCGTTCAAAGATGGTTCCCGCGGTCATTGAGATGCGATGCCAGCAGTCACGACACCGGTATGAACCGCCGCTGCCGATCTCAACGTTGCGTGACTCGCATCTCGGGCATTGGACGCCGGTGGGTCAGCGCAGCCAAGCAAGGTAGTCAAGACATGCACCGTCTTCGTTGAACCAGGCACGAAATTCGGCCAACGTTGCCGGGTAGTGCCTGCCGACTGCCGGCATAGTGGGGGCAGAATTGACGGTAAAATCTGACATGACTGAAACTCTTAACAGTTGAAGTCCAAGCTCCCGGTTGTTGACGCAACGCGGGAGCGCTTTCATTCAGATCCTAATGCCTGCCTCGGCGCTTAAATGGATACCCCTTTAATAATTTTGAACAGCAAGAGACTACAACAGCCCCAGAGGAAATCCGCACTTCCTGTACTAGCGCTGCACGGACAACCCTGTCGGAACTTAAGTCAGTCCTAATCAAGCTTTGATTAGGACAGAAGCTCCAAGAGCCCTCTCGCGCATCACCCTGATGGTCTTATGAGGTTATTGCTTTACTCGGACGTACTCATCGACCAGCATGCGTTCTCAGGTCCAATGATCCTGACTATTGAGATTCAATCCATGAAAGAAACGGTTTGGATATATCTGGATCAGAGTTAGAGTATTCATTCCAATTTGGACTTGCAATGTCTACCGCGGATCGCATCTCTTTTTGATGGAGTATGGAGCGCGCAACTTCGATATTGCGCTTCCACTTCAAGTCTTCATTGCTTGTTGAATCTACATCGAAGATGCTCACGTGTCGGTGGGTCAGTGCGAGCTCCTCAACGTGCCGACGATGAGCAGTCAGTTTTTCAACCGTTGCGAGATCCCAGCGTTCGCAATATTCCTTGAAGAGGGCAGTGCTTTCACGTAGCCAATATATTGGAACATCACTACGTGTGATCTTGAACGGATCAATATTCGCTTTGCTGTGTGGCGGAGCGTGATGCGCCCAAACTACCGCAGGCGGAGGTGCATCAAGGTGCGATTGATGCGCGCGCGACCGAGGCTCCCACTCAGTAGCTCCCAGCCAGGCAGGTATACCCATAAGTTCTATAGCCTCATCCCGGGTTAGCGTGAGGCCATACCCAAGAGCTACCGACACCAATTTCGCTACCTCGTTAGCTCCTGAATCCAGGTTGATGCCGTAAACAGCCGCGCTGTGGACCTTTGGGTGAGGTAAACGTACACGCGGCAATGTTGGTGACCGTGCATGGCTGATAACCCAACTCGAAAGTCCCATGTCATTAGCCGTCCATTTTGATGGCAGTTTTCCTGGCACAGCGTGAGTGCGGCGGAGTATGTCATGCCAGAGCGGACTATCAAAGACCATACTATTGTCAATCCTCTTTCCGGATACATGCCTGAGGTCAATACGATCCTCGACATGCATTCGGCAGGCCAGTGGACCGGCAATTATCGGCCAGATCGCCACACCCCATTCACCCGAGTCTCTCGCAATTCTCGCAATTTGAGCCACTCCGCTTGCACGATCAGCGAGAGCAAGTTCATTCTGGAGTGCTCGAAATCTAAGCTCAAGTCGCTGCACATTAAAGGCAACACTTGCGATATTCCCACTTTGGGTGACATCAAGTAGTCCCATCTTCTGCAGAATATATGTCTGGTTAGGTGCTCCAGTTGAATCACCTCCCATCCCAAGTGCTTGACTGATGATCGGAATCGCCTCTAGGGGCGTATCAGTACGACCGCGCCTCCAGTTGGATATAACCGTGGGTGAAGCGGCAATGTGTCTAACAAGAGGGTAGAGATCTTCGTCGCTGAGTTTCCGTAAAGCCGCATATTTACGGAACTCTAAGGCAAAGATAGCCTGTGCATTCCGCGGGTTGGTATCCGACGCCATGGCAGAAACTTACCAGCGAATGGTGGAAACCTGCCGGATCCGGTGAAGATCTGCAAAGTACCTTATTTAGTACCGGGACACACCGGCAGGCCACAGAGGAGGCATGGAAATGGCAAACAATGAGAAGCATGAAGATGGTCTCAATAACGGGCGCTACGACATTTACAGCAACGGACTGGGCACCAACCGAGACGGCGATGGATATGCTCACGACCACCTGTTCATGAATGTGAACAAGAACGGTGAAGTCACGAGTTCCGGTCTCGCTGATCGCTCTGGCCGTCGCGAGAACATCGTTCGTGGGCTGGGACGTGCAGCACTCAACGAGTAGCACAATGAGCCCAGAGAGGGGTGCCGACGACATAAAGGTCGACGGTGCCCCTCTCTGCTGATTCATTGAAGTGGAACACAGTAATGCTGGACCCCTCGAACCAAAAGACCACTAAGGGAGTCGTTGAAATGCAGGAGATAAAGCTTAAGGACCTGAAGCCAGGACACATTGGTTTGATGGCCATGGGATCCTCGTGGTATGCCGATGGGGAGTGTCAGAACGTCGGAAAGATCGTTGGCTATGTTTTGTATCCTCGACCAAACGGGGGTTCGTACGCGTGTGTCTATTTTGGGTTTGTCCCCGATCTGGGGACCATTGGCGTGAATAGGAACGCGTCAGTCTCGATCGGAGGCAATTTGCGGGGGCGCCTCTTCCTCATCTGAGTTCGAGACGGGGCAGCGCGGAGACTGCGTGCCGCTCCCATACCCCCGTTACCTTGTTCGTGAGCCCAATCAGTATGAAACTGAATGGGCGGTGGCCAATCAGGCCCGGCATGATTATTGCCCCCAGCCAACCATGATCCGGGGGCAATAGTCATGCCGGGCCAGACGGGCTGTCGCCCCAATCTTCCTCCTGGAACCTGGGGTACTTACAAGGTAACGGGGGAGACGGACTACCAGAACGGTCAAGGAAACGTCTATATCCCGTTCTCGTGTCCTTGCAAGCAGCGCTGGATACGATCTCGCCGCGCAGTGGCTGGGCTCGGAGGCTTCATGAGCTGATCAAGCCGCGGCCTGTGATGAATCTTCGAGGAATGGGATTTCCCGTTGAATGGGCGAAGGACGAGTTCTGGAGCCGTCGGCTGGGAGGCTGAAACAACGCGAAGCTCAGTCGCGGCGCAGCAGCTGGTCTTCGACCAAGATGCGCAGCTCTGCCACGCGGCGGCTGTCTGCCCGTAGCTCGTCGATCTCGTCACGCAGCTCGGCGACCTCCTGTCGCAGCTGTGTGATGAGGTCTGCGGTCGACGTGATGGCCTCGGCTTTGAGTCGACGCTTTACGCGCTGCGCGCGAAACTGTAGCCGCGCTTCACGCAAGAGTGTGTTGAGACGGTTCATGAGAGTTCCTTTCGAATACGCGAGCTAGCCGACGCAGGCGCCGACGCCGACGTGAGCTCGGCCACAAAGTAGTCGCGGCGCACACCGTCTTCGTCGCGCGCCACCGCGCGGGTGAGTAGCGTGGCCGTCAGCCCGGCATGAGTCGCTGCAGCCTCAAACGTGGGCCACTCGAGATGCCAGGTGCGGGGTAGTTCGGGGTGGTACTTGCCGAGTGACTCGTAGTCGGCGGTGAACACGCGTGCGCCCGCCCGGGCTGCCGCCGCGAGCACCTGCAGCGCCGTCTCGAGGCCCACCCCGCCCAGCGCCGCGAACACGTGGTTGACCGTGATGATGCTGTGTTCAGCCTCGGGCAGCTTGCCCGCGATGTAGCGCATCACATCGATGCGTTCGACGAGGTTGACCCGGGTGCCCGTGTGGGGCGCCGGCTCGTGCAGCACGGGCGCTGCAAACGCAAAGTCGCTGGTGTGGCATGAGAGGCCCGCGGCCCGGTAGAAGGCTGCGTCTTGGCCTGATCCGGCACCTAGGTCGAGCACCTGCACGCTCTCGCCCGCCGCGCCCAGCTGCGCCGCCGCCTTGAGCACGTAGGGTCGAATGCTCGAGGTTTCGTGCGCGGTGGCGCCGTCGTGATAGCCGTCTTCCCACGCGTTGCGGCCAAATCCGTACGCCCCAAACCAGCTGTAGAAGCGGCGCCTGGTCGCGAGCGGCGTCTCGAATTTAAACGACGGATCAGGCGAGCGCCACGTGGGCCCGTAGCATGCGGTGAGCCACGCATCGGGGTCGCGCGGCGCCGGAAACGTGTGGCCGTGCATCGTGACCTCACCGAGCGGCAGGATCGCGTCTTCGAGCCCCGGTGCGCGCACGTGAATGGGCTCATGAAAGTGGTTGTGCTTGTAGAACGCCGTAAAAATGTCGACGTAGTAGTCGACCTCGGTGGCGCTGCCTCGCAGTACCTGCAGGTGTGACCAGCTGTGCCGCAGCACGCGAAAGCCGCGGGCGATGAGCAGCTCGGCGAGGGCGTGGTTCTCGGTGACGAGGTCTGACGGGTGCGTGTGCGGGCTGAGGTATGCGAGGTCTGCGTCGTCGTCGTGGGGCAGAATCTCGCCGTCGCGCACCGCACCCAGCAGTGTGCCGCCGACCACAAATGCGGTGTAGCCCGCCTCTTGCATCACGTCGAGTACGGCGACGGCCGAGTCGGCCACGCGCTGCCGCATGTCGAGGTCACCGTCGAAGGTGTGACGCATGAGGCCCCACTTGTTGACGGCCACGTCACGTCCGCGCTCGTCGGTCAGGTCGGGGTGGCCCGACCCGCGCCAGCGCAGGGTGCCCTGCCATACGAGATCGCCGCTGCCCGCATCAACCAGGCGCACCTGCTCGCTGCCACGCAGCCGCTCGCGCAGGGAGCGCGGCCACGGCACGAAGGCCCGCTTACGGGTCGTGGGCGCCTCGAGCGACCAGATGCGGCGCCCGGCGAACTCGACGTTGAGCGTCGTGGGAGGGCGGGTGCCGGCCTCGGCAGCGAAACGAACTCCTCGTCGCGTGACGGTGGCTCTCACTCGAAGGCTCTCCTTGGTGCTGAAGTTGGTGCTGATGTTGGTGCTGATGTTGGTGCTGAAGCTGGTACTCAGACGCCGCGCCGTGTGGGCGCTGGGCATCGTTCCAGCGTAGCAGCGGCCTGTAACCTGTGAGACTTAGTCGGCATGTGATAATTTACTTTGTCTACGAATAGCTGCTAGCTTGCTTCGAGGTACCACCGTCATAGCCATCTCCCATGGAGTTTCAATCGTGCACCCCCATGCCACCTCGTCCAAGCTGCGCCGAGGCCTGTTTGCGACGCTCACGAGCGCCGCGCTGCTGCTTGGGGCGGTGACGCCCGCGGCCGCTGCGCCCACGGGCGAGCAGGTCGCCACGCTCGAAGCGGGCGCGACGACGGGCGCATCGCGCGTGCTCGCTCCGGATCAGCGCCCCGCCGTGAACGCCGGTGACGAATCTGGCGCCAGCGGCGGCACCAGCGGTGCGGCCGAGGCTGGGTCGCAGGGCGGCGGTGATGGCGCCGGCGGCGATGCCGCTGGCAATGGTGCCGATGGCGAAGAAACCGGCGGCGGTGCCGATGACAATGCGACCGGCGGCAATGATGCCAGTGGCGAAGCCGGCGGCGGCGGGGCCGAGGGGGAGCCCGGCGGCGTCGATGCCAGCGCCGACGCTAACGCGAGCGCCGACGCTAACGCGAGCGCCGACGCTGACGCCAGCGTCAATGCCAGCGCTAATGCCAACGCCAACGCCACTGCCAACGCCCGCGGCGATGCTGACGGCGAAGACGTAGAAGAGACCGACGGCGAAGACGACGACGAAGACTCAACAGATAAAAAGACGCAGACCGCACCCAAGGGTGAAGCGGCGAAGGCGGCCCCCAAGACCGCGCCGTTTAAAGACGTGCCGGCGAAGCATCAGTTTCGCGACCAGATCGCGTGGCTCGCGGGCACCAAGATCACGACCGGCTACGCCGACGGGTCGTTTAAGCCGCGAGCGCACGTGTCGCGCGACGCGATGGCCGCGTTCTTAGAGCGGTTTGACACGGCGCCGCCGCTACCCAAGGCGAAGTACTCGCGCTTCACCGATGTGAGCACCTCACACAAGTTCTTTCGCGAGATCTCGTGGCTCAGCGCGACGGGGGTGACGACGGGGTACGCCAACGGCCGGTTTGTGCCAGCGGGTTCGGTTGAACGTCAGGCGATGGCGGCGTTCTTGTATCGGGCGGCGGGGCGGCCTTCGTTCAAAACACCCACGCGGGCGAGCTTTAGCGATGTGCCGCGCGGGCACAAGTTCTTTCGCGAGGTCGAGTGGCTCGCGAGCACCGGCATCACCACCGGGTATGCCAACGGCACGTTTAGACCTAAAGCTCCCGTTGAACGCCAGGCGATGGCGGCGTTCTTGCAGCGCTTCGAGCAGAAATACTATGGCGGCAGCGCGCAGGCTGCTGCCGGGCAGACGGGCGCTGCGCTCGCGGTAACCGAGAAGACCGACTCGTCGCTGGTGGTGGCGTGGCAGCCTGTCGAAGACGCGAAGTCGTACAGGCTCGAGTGGTCGCGTTCAACGACGGGCGATCTGCCAGCTGCGCAGACGTTTAACGCCCAAACGACGTCTGCCAAGATCTCGGGGCTACGGCCCGGGCTGGGCTACCGCCTGCAGATCGTGGCCCAGACGACGAGCGGCGGGTCAACCAAAGCGAGCGTGGTGACGGGCAAGACACAGGCCGTGAAGACGTTGAGCGTCGCGACGTTTAATGTGGTGGCATCGAAGCAGGTCACCAAGGCGTGGATCAACTGGTCTGACCGGCGCCAGCACGTGTGGAACGTGGGTAACTCGCGCAGGCCCGACGTAATCGGGCTGCAAGAAGCAGGGGTCAACACCGTCGACCTGAACACCGGCAAGCCGGTGACGATCTCGCCGGTCACCAACGGGCTGCCACGGTTCTACCACGATGTTGTGCGCGGGTGGAAAGCGAAAGACGGCACACCGTACCGCCTAGTCAATGACAAACCGTGGAACTGCAAGAACTACTGGTCGTCTGCCGAGACGATGGCGCTGGGCGGCAAACGTTGCACGCTCACACGCAAGAACGTAGGGGCCACGCACGACATGCGTATCGCCTACAACCCGACGACAGTCACACTCATCGACTCGGGGGCGTACGAGCTGCCGCAGCCAGGCAATAGGCCGCTGCCCACCACTCACGGCGGCGAGTACGAAAACTACCTCGGCTGGGCGGTGTTTGAGCAGCACAGCACGGGTAAGCGGTTCTTCTTTGCCAACGTGCACCTCGACTACGCGCGCCGCGTGCTGCATGCCAAAACGATTCGTACGAAACTGGCAAGTCTCAACACCGAGAATCTGCCCGTTGTGCTGCTGGGCGACTTCAGCACGACACAGTGGGAGCAGTCCTATAAGCAGGTGATCGAACCGTTTAAGACGAGCGGCTTCACCGAGCTGCTGGGCAGCAAGTTTGGCACCTCTGATCGTGCGTGGACCGGGTTTGGCACGGCCTATCTGGGGCGCCCCAATTGCAACAGCATGAACGCGTTCACTAAACAGTACTCAATCATTGGTGCTCCCAACGGCCTGCCGAAGTGCTCGCAGACGTCGTTCATGGATCTGGGGCAGAACGGCGCCCACGTCGACTACATCTTGGCGAAGGGCATCAAGGGTGCCCCCGTGTGGGAGTCGATGCTCGACATGGACAACAACGGCAGGGTGCAGGGTACCCCGCCGTCTGATCACGCGATGCTGCGCGCAGAGGTGGTGCTGTGAGTGACGCTGTGAGCGGCGCTGTGAGCGACGCCGCAGGGCGGTCACTTAGAGTTAGTTGGTGACTTCAATGACCACGCCCACATCGACTGGCACTGCGACTGCGCCCAAGCCCGGCGCGGGCAAGGCGCCAGCGACGTTTTTCCCTCAGGTGCATGCGTTGCGTGCGATCGCGGTGCTCATGGTGCTGGTGTACCACCTGTGGCCGGCCCGCTACACGGGTGGGTTCATTGGCGTTGACGTGTTCTTGGTGATCTCGGGGTTCTTGATCACGGGGCACATTTGGCGGCAGCGCGAGCAGAGCTGGCGGCTGCTGCCCAAGTTTTGGCTGCGGCGCGTGCTACGGCTCGGCCCGGCAGCGCTCACTGTCGTCACGGTGACGGGCCTCCTCACCTTCGCGTTCGTGCCGCAGAGCTTTTGGGAACGCTACGCCCGCGAGGCGATCGCGAGCGTGCTCATCTCGGTCAACTTTGTGTTGTTTGGTGACTCGGTCGACTATCTCGCGGCCGACAACGCGCCCACGCCCTTCCAGCACTACTGGTCGCTGTCGGTCGAAGAGCAGTTCTACCTCGTCTGGCCGCTGCTCATCATCGCCGCCTCGCTGCTGGCGGCCCGCATCGCGCGCCGCGGTGCCCGGCGCCTCCCGCAGCCCGGCAACCCGCAGCCCGGCAACCCACAGGCCGGCGCTCCGTTCACTGCCGAAACGGTGGCCGTGCTCGTGATCGCGGCGGCCAGCGTCGCCTCTTTCGCGGTCTCGCTCGCGGTGCTGCCGGTGAGCCCCTCTGCCGCCTACTTCATGATGCCGCTGCGCATTTGGGAGTTTGGTGCTGGCGCCCTGCTCGCGCTGCTGCTGCCGCGCTTGCTGCGGCACGCGCGCGGCGGGGTTCTGCGCACCCTCGCACGCATCGCGCTGCCCGCCGCCTACGCTGCCCTCGTGCTCAACGGCTACCTACTCAGCGGCGCTGCCCCCTTCCCGGGCTGGAACGCGCTCCTGCCAGTCGCGCTCACGGCGCTCGTGATCCTGAGCCACCCGTTCGCTGAGATGCCGCGGGCCGGGGCCTGGGCCGCGGTCGAACAGGGCCGCGTCACCACGTTTCTCGGCGACGTGTCGTACTCGGCGTACCTGTGGCACTGGCCGCTCATCATCATCGCGCCGTTTATGCTCGGGCACGACCTCACCCTGGTCACCGAGCTGGGCATTCTCGCGGTGACTCTGCTGCTCGCGTGGGTCACGACGCGCTGGATCGAGACCCCACTGCGCAGCCTCAAAGGCTGGGATCCTGTGGTGGTGCGGCGCCGGATCACGGGCATCACCTCGTGGGCGCTCGTTGCAGTGCTGGCCTGGACGGCGGCGATGTGGCTGGGAGGGCGCGTCGAAGCGCAGGCGCAGTTCAGCCAGGCGCAGACCGCCGATGTGTGTTTTGGCGCGCAGATGGCGCTGAGCCCCAAAGAGTGCGGGGCGCTGCCGGGGGAACCGGGCACCGATGCGGCGCTCATGGCGGCCGCCACCGATAAGCCAGCGCCGTGGCCGCAGGAGTGCGTCGCAAAGCACACAGGCGCCGCCGCCCCGGTCTGCGAGTACCTTGCAGACGACCCGAACGCACCAGCGATTGTTTTGTGGGGTGACTCGCACGCTGGCGCGTGGTCGCCCGCGTTTGAAGAGGCCGCGAAGCGCCTGGGGCTCTCTCTGTACACGTTTACGCGTGACGGCTGCCCGCCCGCTGCGGTGAGCCCCATCGCCACCATCATGAACCGCGACATCGACGCGACCGAGCAGGGTAACTGTGCCGACCGCAACGCGCAGGTGCAGCAGTTCATCGACACGCACCCGGGCATCGTGGGCGTGTTCGCCGCGAACCTCTCGACGAACTACATCTTCCCTGAGGGAGCCGAGTTTGGACGCATCGACGAACTGCTGGCGGGGGTCGCAGACCGCGGCTACCCGGTTGTGCTCATGGGCGACGTGCCGCTCACCGGTGATGCCTACGGCAACCGCGTCAACATTGCTGAGTGCCTCGCAACGAACACGAGTGACCCATCGCGCTGTGACAACGAACGCACCCGCGCGCTCGACTCGCAGGGCCAGCGCGATTTTGTGCGCGCCCAGCTGGGTGACACGGTGACGGTGCTCGACAGCCAAGACAACTTCTGCGACAGCGACACCTGTTACGCGGCCATAGGCGGTGTGCCCGTGTTCTTTGATCAGACGCACCTCACCGACACGTTCTCACGCTCGCTCGGGCCGTGGCTGTCGGAGGCGATCGCCCCGCTCATCGAGAAGCAGTAGCGGTCGATAAGCCCTGACGGGAGGCGCCGGGGTTTCTAGCTCGCGCCATCAGGTGGATTCTGTTAGCCCCATAATTCCAACTCCATATACAAAAAATATGCGCGACGAATTCCGATTTAGACTGGCCCAGAAGCGGAATTAGTCGCGCATATTTGACTGTCGCCGTACGCCGGCTCTCGTGAGATGACCGGCTTTTCAATGCGTGCGTACAATGGGCGCACGAGCGAGGGGAAACGACGTGAGTGCTGCGACTGCGCGAATTAACATGCGGGTGACCGAGGAAGCTCGGGAAGTAATCGATCGTGCGGCTGAGGCGCAAGGTATCGACCGCACCGCCTTCATGGTCGATGCTGCCGTGACCCGCGCACGTAGCGTCCTTCTAGAAGAGGCAATCTTGAAGTTGAGCGCCGGTGAGGTTGCACAAATCGCTGACCTGATGGAAAACCCACCAGCGCCTAACGATGAACTGAATCGTGCAGCTCGCCGACTTGCGGAGCTTAGGTTGTAACCAGCAACGATTCAGTTCAGCGGTCGATGCGGCCGGGCGGGAGGCGGCGGGGTTTCTAGCTCGCGCGCAGACGGGTGGCCTAGAATGTCGTACGAGTGTGTCTAAAGCCGCCGTGGCGGCGCGGGCGCACAGACTGTTTGCCAATCGAAGGATTATGCGTGACGCAAGAGAAGACCATTGTTGTGCTGCTCGCCGGTGGTGTGGGCACACGAGTAGGCATGGGCGTACCCAAGCAGCTCTTGAAGATCGCGGGCAAACCGATTGTTGAGCACACGCTTGAAGCGTGCGAGGCGAGCCCGCTCGTTGACGAGATCATCATCATGATGAACGCCGAGACGCTCGCGTCGCTCGACTACCTCAAGGGCCGCCCGGGCGCAAAGCTCACGCGCATCCTGCCCGGCGGTGCGACCCGCAACGACACGACACAGCTCGCGCTCGCCGCAATCGACGGTAACCCTCGCGTGCTGTTTCACGATGCCGTGCGCCCCTTCATTGACGCGCGCATCATCGAAGACTGCGTGCGCGCCCTCGACGAGTTTGACGCGGTCGACACCGCGATCTTGTCGGCCGACACGATCATTCAGGTAAACGACGACAACTGCATCTCGGCGATTCCGAAGCGCGGGGACCTTCGACGCGGGCAGACCCCGCAGGCGTTTCGCGCCGACGTGCTGCGCGAGGCATACCGCATCGCTGAGGGCGACGACTCGTTTGCCGCCACCGACGACTGTGGCGTCGTGTTCAAATACCTGCCCGAGGTGCCCATCAAGGTCGTCGACGGCACCCCCGAGAACATGAAGGTCACCGACCCGATCGACCTGCACATTGCCGACAAGATCTTCCAGCTGCAGTCAACGCCCACGGCGGCGCTCGAGCACCAGCTCACCGAGCTCGAAGACTCGGTCGTCGTCATCTTTGGCGCCAGCTACGGCATCGGTGAGAGCATTGCGACGATGGCTGCTGAGGCCGGGGCGCGGGTGCACGCGCTGAGCCGTTCGGTCACGGGCACCAATATTACTGATCCGGAGTCGGTGCAAAACGCACTTGACCGCGTGCTCGAAGCAGAGGGGCGCATCGATCACGTGATCGTGACCGCCGGGGTGCTTAAGATCGCGACGCTCAATGACGCCGATACGACCGAGATCATCGACACAGTGACCACGAACCTTGTGGCGCCCGCGCTGCTCGCGAAGGCGAGCTTCGCGGCGCTGCAGCGCACGCAGGGCACGCTCACGTTCTTCACGTCGAGCTCGTACACCCGCGGCCGCGCCGGTTACAGCATGTACTCGGCCACGAAGGCGGGCATCGTGAACCTCACGCAGGCGCTCGCCGAGGAGTGGGCCGACGAGGGCGTGCGGGTCAACACTGTGAACCCGCAGCGCACCGCCACCCCCATGCGCACGCAAGCGTTTGGCGACGAGCCCGAGGGCACGCTGCTCACGGCAGAGGCGGTGGCCGAGGCCACGCTACGGCTGGTGAGCTCGGGCACGACCGGCCAGGTCGTCAACGTGCGACTGTAGGGGGAGCCGTGAGTATTCGAACGAAGCTCGTCGATAAGCTGTCGAGCCCAGAACTGCTGCCGCTGCGCGAGAAAGTGCGCATGACGAAGCGTCGCGCGCTCGGCACCGTGGCGCGCGGGCGCCGCATGATGACCCGCGGCAGCGTGCCGGGGCTGCTCAGCATCGTCGTGCCGATGTACGGCGTGGAGCGCTACATCGGTGAGTGCCTCGAGTCACTGCAAAAGCAGAACTACCCCAACGTGCAGATTGTCGTCGTTGACGACGGGTCGCCCGACCGTAGCTACGAGGTCGCGCGCAGCTATGCCAAGTGGGATCCGCGTATTGAGATCGTGCGACGCAAGAACGGTGGCCTGAGCGCGGCCCGCAACACCGGCATCGAGCACGCGCGCGGCGAATACCTCGCATTTCTTGACAGCGACGACTTTGTCGACCGTCACGCGTACCAAGACGCGATTGAGAGTCTTACGCGCACGGGCTCAGACTTTGCGGTGATGCCGTACCGGCGTGAACGCAACGGTAGTTTTCCGCCCGCGGGTGAGTGGGTGCGCGCCGCGCACGCGGGGCGCCGCGATGCGGTGTCGCTCGCCGAGTTTCCTGACATCATGGTCAACGCGGTCGCCTGGAGCAAGGTGTACCGGCGTGAGTTTTGGGTGGAGCACGGCTTCGAGTTTCCTGAGGGACTGCTCTACGAAGACCAGGCCGTCTCGATGGCCGCGTATGCGGCGGCCCGCACGTTCGACGTGCTGCCGCGCACCAGCATCAACTGGCGCATACGCAACGACCAGACGTCGATCTCGCAGCAGCTGGTCAACCCCCGCAACATCGCCCACCACCTGATCGCGGTGCGCGACTCGATCGAGCAGCTCGAGCGGTTTGGGGCGACCGACGCGTGTGACGTGCGCATTCTGCAGAACCTCAACAACAACCTGGGCGAGTTCTTGCCCAACATCTTTCAGATGGGCGACGATGCCTGGCGCGAGTTCGTCGAGTTTCTCACCTACCTGAGCGACCAGACCACCGACGACATGTGGCGCCAGATCGAGGTGCGCAAAAAGGTGCTCGTGGGGCTCATCGTGCGCGGTGAACGCGACCTCGCCGAACGCTTCTTGACCGAGCGCGGCTGGCACCGCGACCTGTTTGGGGGTGCACTGCAGGGCGATTCGATCATCGCAGACGTGCCACTGCGCGAGGAGCTCGCGCAGGTGCTCCCCGAGATGGCATTCGTCTACTCGGTGCAAGAGACGCAGCTGCACGCGGTGTGGCGGCGCGTGCGCGCGGCTGACAGCGCGGCGGCCGGCAGCGCGGCGGGGGCGCAGAACGACGTCGAGATCGACCTGTTTGCGCACGTTAACCACCTGCCCATCGACCGCGTCGACAACCAGCTCGAGGTGAGTCTCGTCGCCCCCGACGGCACGGCCACCCCGCTGCAGGTGACGCGTCGCAAGTCCCACCTTGATGCGCGCTCGAACACGCGCCGCTACGCCGACATGTCGACGGGCGCTGCGACGGTGCACGTGCCGCACGCGCTGCTCGCAGCAAGCGGTGACTATGAGCTGCGCGCCACGATGACGGCGGGTGCCCTCACTCGCACCGCGACCGTGACGCTCGACGATAGGAGCGAGTTTTCGGTTGCTGCGCAGCTCGATACAGACCGCCTGTTTGCTCCTGTGGGGCGCGCTGACGAAAAGGCGCAGCTGCGCGTGTGGCGGCCCGCGGTGCGGGTTGCGAGCGCAGTGTGCGAGCGCGGCAGCGTGCAGCTCACGCTCACGAGCGACCTCGATGTGAAGCAGGTCGCGCTCGAGCGCGTCGACGACCGCCTGCGCGCCCAGCGTGAAGCGACCGCGGTGGCGGGCAACCGCAGTACCGGTTACTCGGCCACGATCGCGCTGCCGAGCGCCGAACGCGGCCCGGTCGAATACCTGCTCGTGGCGGTTGATAGCCGCGGCACCAAGCACTACCCGACGCTGCCGGGCGCGGCACTGTCTATCGCGCAGCCGAACGCACAGCCCGGCGCACAATCCGGTGCACAGCCCGGCGACAAGCCAGGCGCACGTTCGAGTACCTACGTGCACGTTGCCGCTCAGCTGCACACGACGCCGGCGGAGTTTTTGCTGCGTAGGCAGCAGCTCGCCGAGCAGCCGGGTAAGGCCTCAGAGTCGCTCCTGTTTCAACAGGAGCCGGGCCGCACCCTCATCGTCGACGCGCGCGGTGGCGCGCTCGTGACGGGCGTCGACGTGACCGAAGACGAAATCTTGCTGGCGGTGCAGCTGCCCGCGGGCGCTGCGAAGCTGGTGGGCGGCACGGCACGATCCGGATCGTTTGAACACAGCCTGAAGATTGTCGAGCACGGTGAGGGCTTGGCGGTCGCGATGCCGCTGCGCGCGAACGCGTGGGGCCTCGGCACCACGGGCCTGAAGCGGGGCGAGTACCGCCTGATGGCGCGTGACGTCGACGGGAACCGGGTGCGGTTGTACCTGGCGCATGAGCTCGCACAGCAGCTGCCGGTGCGGGCACTCACCAGCACCGTGAGGGTGTCGCTTGAAAGGTCGCCGCGCGACCTGCTGCGCGTGCACATCGACCCGCCGCACGCAGACGACGAGATCGGCTGGGGCGACCGGTGGCGGCTGCGTGACCATTTTGCGACGCTTCGGCCAGCCTCAGATAGCAAGACCGTGCTGTTTCGTAACCGCTATGGCGAAGACGCAAACGACTCGGCGCTCGCCGTGCACAACGAGCTGGTGAAGCGAGGCGCAGACCTCGATCTGGTGTGGGCGGTGCGTGACGCATCGGTGCGGGTGCCCGAGGGGGCGCGCACTGTGCTCGAAGAGAGCCGCGAATACTACGAGGCGTTTGGTACCGCGAAGTACGTGATGGTCAACGTGCACCAGCCCGAGTGGTACGTAAAGCCCGAGGGCCAGGTGCTCATTCAGACGCACCACGGCTACCCCTTCAAACTGCAGGGGCGCAGGTGGTGGCAGAAGTTGGGCGACACTGCCGAGCGCCAGGAGTCGCTGTTTAGGCGCGCCGACGAGTGGGACTACCTCGTGTCGCCGGCGAAGTATGCGACCGCGCCGCTGCTCGAGTTTTACCGTTCGAGCGAGGGCGTGCCGAGCGAGGTGCTCGAGATCGGGTACCCCCGCAATGACGCGCTGCTTGACGCGCAGGCTTCGAAGCTGCGCGACGAGACGCGCGCCCGACTGGGTATTGGCGACGACAAGCGCGTCATCTTGTATGCGCCCACGTACCGCGATTACCTGTCGGCCGACCAGATGTCGCCGGTCGCGATGCCCGAGTTTCTCGACTTTGCGCAGCTGAGCGACGAGCTGGGGCCCGACTACGTGATCTTGATGCGCGGGCACCCGTTCAATGCGCAGAGCGAGACCCGGCACAACAGTGCGTTTATCAACGTGACCGACTATCACGACATCAACCACCTGATTCTCGCGTCAGACATGGCGATTCTCGACTACTCGTCGCTGCGCTTTGACTACGCCCTCACGGGCAAGCCGGCGCTGTTCTTTGTGTCAGACCGCGAGCGTTACTTTGCGGGGCGTGAAAGCTTTGTGCCCTACGACGACACCGTCTCGGGCCCGCAGATCACCGACCAGGGGGAGCTGACTAGGCAGATCCGCCGAGCCGATGATGTGGCGCGCGAGTACGAACCCGTGCGGCAGCGATTTATCGCCGAATTTATGGAGCAGGAGGACGGTCATGCGGCCGCCCGCCTCGTCGACATTGTGTTTGCGTCGCGCGGTGATGCGGGTGGAGCCCCAGAGAGTGTCAGCACAGAGGGCTTAGAATAGCCGGGTGAATAGTTCAGTCGCGCCCAAACTCATCGTCATTGGTCAGGGATACGTTGGCCTGCCGCTCGCGGTTCGCGCCGTAGAGGCCGGGTACGACGTGGTCGGCATCGACTTCGATAGCCGCCGCATCGACGCGCTAAACAACGGTGACTCGTACATCGAAGACATCTCAGATGAGGTGCTGGGTGCTGCGCGCGAGACGGGGCGTTACCGTGCGACCGCCGACTATGCCTCAGCCGAGGGCTTTGACTTCGCCGTTATTACGGTGCCGACACCGCTCAAGGATTCGCTGCCTGATCTCAGCTTCATTGAGAGCGCGGGCGCGTCGCTCGCTCCTTACATCACGCCCGGTGCGACGGTCGTGCTCGAGTCGACGACCTACCCGGGTACGACGCAGGAGCTGCTCGTGCCGATCCTTGAAGCGGGTTCGTCGCTGAGCGCTGGCGCAGACTTTCACGTGGGATACAGCCCTGAGCGTATTGACCCGGGCAACCCGCAGTTTGGGTTCAAGACCACGCCCAAGATTGTTTCGGGCATCGACGCTGCATCGCTCGCGAAGATTGACGGACTGTTCTCTGATCTTGTCGACCAGACCGTTCCCGTCAGTACTCCGCGCGAGGCCGAGACAGCGAAACTGCTCGAGAACACCTTTCGTCACGTGAACATCGCACTCGTGAACGAGCTAGCCGTGTTCGCTCACGAGCTGGGTGTCAACGTGTGGGAAGCGATCGACGCTGCGGCGACCAAGCCCTTCGGGTTCATGAAGTTTACGCCCGGCCCCGGCGTCGGCGGTCACTGCCTGCCGATCGACCCGAGCTACCTGTCGTGGAAGGTACGTACGCAGTTGGGGCGCAACTTCCGTTTCGTTGAACTGGCGAACGACGTGAACGAGCACATGCCAGATCACGTCGTGCAGCGCGTCATGCACCTGCTCAACGATGAGGGTAAGGCGCTGCGCGGCGCGAAGGTGCTGCTCGTGGGCATCGCCTATAAGAAGAACTCGGGCGACTCACGTGAATCGCCCGCGCTACGTATCATCGAGCTGTTGCAAAGCTTTGGTGCAGAGGTGCTTGCCGTTGACAGTCACGTAGAAGATCACCGCTGGCCCGAGGGGGCAGAGCGGGTGACGCTCACACCCGAGACTGTCGAAGCGTCAGACATTGCGATCGTGGTGACCGATCACTCAAACATTGATCTCTCGCTGCTGGTCGAGTCTGACACCCCGGTGTTTGACACACGCAACAGCCTGAGCGGCCCCCGAATCCACCGCCTGTAGCCACAGGCAAGTACACCCGCCACGCTGGTCGGTGCCCTGTGCTTGGTCAAGTGATGGAGAAGTTTTATGCGATTGAATTTTAGGCAGTGGGCGGTCCTTGGGCTTCTCATCCTCTGTGCGTGCATCACGGTGCTGGTGGCCCTGTTTGGCCCGCTGCGTTTTGCGCTCATCGGTCTTACCGTCACAGTGGTGGTGAGCGCTGCGCTCATGCTGCTGTTTCTGCGTAAGGTGCTCTCGGCCGTATACCGCAATAACGAAGATTTTGATGCCCGCTTGAGGAACTCCGCCCCGGGCGGAGCCGCGGGTGATGCCGAGAGCCTGCGCGAAGAACTGGACGAACTCAGCGAGAGCGTCGAGTTGCTGCACCAGCACCTTCCCGAGCGTGTAGCGGTGCGGCTCGCATACGAAATTGAGCTGGGGCGCCGCGGCGCGACCGAAACCGAGCGGTCGTGATCTGAGCACCAATGAGTTTCACTCAATGGCCGTATGTGCACGGTCTTTTTTCTGACGTCGACAGCGAAGCTGCGATCGCAGAAATCGATCTCGAACGATTTTTCGTAATGAGTCGTCGCTCAGTGTGGCGCACGTTCGGAATCGGTGCTCGCATGCGGTCAAGCGATGCGCTTGACCGCATGGCGTGGGAAGCGAGCTCAGGGGAATACACCTGGGAGCGTATGCGCCGTGAGATTGAGCTGGACGGTTCCCGCGAGCAGCTCGACCAGTGGGAGCACTATCGCGTCGTCGCGGCTGCGGTACTGCACGGCGTGCTCGACCCCACACCCGCGCGGTTCGACCTCGCGGTCAAAGTGTTGCGTAACATTCCGAACCAACGCTGCCTCGCCCCCCAAGGAGGACATCATGTCTTGCGCCTGGGGCTGCAGATGGCAGCTATGCGCGGTGCCTTTGACGTTGTGCGTCACTTGAGCACAATGCCGTTCGCAGAGCCCGACGTTATTTGGGCCGCAGAGCTCGACGGGTTGAGACCATCGGGAGAAGCTGCCTGGGCAGAAGCACGCACGTACGCCACCGGCAAGGGTAAGTTACCTGCAAACGTCGACACCTGGTGGCGTCGCTTCAACGAGTTGATCATTGATGCTGGCCTCGAACCGTTCGAACTTGACCTGAGTAAGCTCGAATCAGAAAACGAGATCTTCGGCGCGGTGCATGCGCCGCGCGTAGGGGCGGCGACGGTGCCGGTCCATGAGCAGCCGCTGGTGTCAGTCATCGTGCCCACCTACAACCCCGAGTCGTCGTTTTTGCGCACGATCGAGTCTCTCGTCTGGCAGTCCTGGACGAATCTCGAGATTCTCGTCATGGACGACCGATCCACCGCGGGCCACGAGTTTTTGCAGGCTGCTACCGAGATCGACAGCCGAGTGCGCGTCATTCAAATGCCCGAGAACGGTGGGGCATACCGGGCGAGAAACGCGGGCTTGCTCGCCGCGTCTGGCGAGTACGTTACGTTTCAGGACGCAGACGATATTTCTCACACGAGGCGCGTCGAGTATCAGATTGCACCCTTGCTCGCTGACGATGCTCTGGTCGCGACCGAGTCGCGCGCACAACGCGCAGTCATCGACGGCAGCCTCACGTTTTTGGGATACACGCCGCACCGGTCAAACGCGTCCTCGATGTTCTTTAGACGTGAGTTGGTCCTTGAAACCCTCGGCGGTTTCGACGGCGTGCGCAAGGGCGGCGACTCTGAGTTCGCGCAGCGGCTTACCGCAGCATTCGGGCCAGACGCGATTCGACGCATTCCCGAAGTGCTTGCGCTCGTGCAGCTGACCATCGGGTCACTTTCGCGCTCTGATTTTCGGCATGGGTGGATGTCGGGCAACCGCGTGAGCTACGTGCACCAGTACCGCCGGCGCCACCGTGAGATTGCCGCGAGCGAGCAACCTGACTGGCGCCTCACTCCTGACGACCCCTACGTGTCTTGGTCTGCTCCCGGAATGCGAGGCCGGAAGCCTGCGCAAACGCTCGAGTTCGCGGTGCTGGGTGACTGGCGCTTGCGCGTGGAAACGCCGACAGAGGGCGAGCGAATGCTGCGCGAACACGTCTTCCCACGCGCGACACGGCCCGTGGGTCTCGTGAATGGGGTAGCACCTCGGTTCAGCTCCCTCGCACGCGACGCCGTCGCCGAGGGGCTCACGCTCGCTGTGGAACAGGGCGATGCACAGTGGGTGAACTGGATCGATCAGACCCATATTGAGACGCTCATTGTGGCGGACCCCGAGTACTTGATGTACTTGCCAGACGCGACCGAGAACGGGCTCACCGTCTCGAATGTCGAGATCAGGATTGCGCAGTCCCTGCGCAATTTGCGGCAGGAGACGAGCCCGCTTCTCGCGCCGCTTGAATGGTGCGAAGAACGAGTGCAGCACCATTTCGGTGTGGCACCGACCTGGGTCACCGAGTCTCGTGCAATCGCTGACTACCTACGGGCCAAGAACTGCCCCGTGCGGCTCGATGAATGGTCAGGGCCCGTACCCATTACGCCACTTTCCACTGACAAACGGCCTGTGATCGGGCTGGTGCTTCCGATGCCTGAGGATCAGGCACGCTGGCTCCCAGAGCGGCTGGCGACACTGGTGCCGGATCCATCTCTGGCCGAGATTCTCCTCTTTGACCAGTTTGGGTACTCACGTATCGAGTGGCAGGATCCGATCGATTTCACCGGCTGGTCAGTCGTGCACGGTGACGACTGTACGGTCGACGAGTTCTTGGCACGCGTCGACATCCTCGTGCCAGACCTTTTCGCTCATGGACTGCAGGCGACAAGCACCTGGGTGAGGCGAGCAGGCGGGGTAGGCGTGCGCACCGTGCTTCCACGTCGGGCTCTCACCGAGTACGGAGACCGCGTAATGACGTATGCTCCTGAGGGGTCTCGGGATTTGCTGTCGCTGTTGGCGATTCGCGGAGGGTCCCGCAGGATTGGCCACTGACTCACGATTGAAGTCACGTGATGTGAGCCACCGAAAATCTCTTGCGGCCTACATGCACGAGATTGATGGTGTACGCGGCATAGCTCTCAGCCTCGTGGTGCTGTTTCATATTTTTGGGAATGGCCGAGTTTCTGGCGGCGTCGACGTATTTTTGGTCATTTCTGCATACTTTCTGACACGAAAGTTACTCGGCCACTTTGGTGGGTCCGTCCACGAGGCTGACGCGCCGCGTAAGCGGGACTGGCTCAGGCATCACTTCCTGCGGGTCTCATCGCGTCTTGTACCGAGTGCTGTCATCGTTCTTCTGGGTGCTTTGGCTGCAGCTTGGCTGTGGAGCCCGGCGACCCAGCTGCTTCAAACTCTCAAAGAAATCCTTGCTTCTGCGCTCTATTACGAGAACTGGGAACTCATCACGTCTCAACTCGCGTATGAGGCAGCTGGGCCGCAAACGAGCCCGGTGCAGCACTTTTGGTCGCTTTCAGTGCAAGGCCAGTTCTTCTTGGTCTGGCCATTTTTCGCGCTGGCACTTTTTCTCGTAGTTCGGCGTTTCGGCCGAGCTGCGTTTCGGCCGGTCTTCCTTATGAGCACGGTAATTTTCACAGCCGCGTCGTTCGTGTGGGCAGTTCAGCTCGTAAGCGCAGACCAGCAAGTCGCTTACTTCAATACCTTCACACGCTTCTGGGAGCTTGGAGCAGGCGCACTCGCCGCTTTTATACCAGCCACGTTCATGGCTTGGCCCTGGGTACGGGAAACGGCTACATGGCTGGGCTTGGGCATGATTGTCCTGTCTGGTTTTGTCATTGACGGTGGGTCGCTTTTCCCTGGAGCTGCAGCCCTGTGGCCCGTGGGCGCCGCGATTCTCGTACTCTTTGGGGCATCTCGAGCGGTTCCAGCGGGTAAAGCTGCCGAAGTGATGAGTATCGCCCCCGTTAGATTTGTGGCTCGAATTGCGTATCAGCTGTACCTTTGGCACTGGGTAATCTTGGTGTTCTACCTGCAGATCCAAGGGTATGAGTCGCTCGGGTGGAAAGGTGCAGCAGTCGTGCTCGGGCTCTCAACCTTGCTCGCGGTACTGACGGAACGCGCTACTACGTTGTTGACGACTCGCTCGCTGAGGCATTGGAACTGGAGAATGGCGGTGACCATTCCTTTGGTGCCGTTGCTCGTGCTAAGCGCCGTAGCTTTAGCGGGTGTTCACAGTCTTCAGCGCCAACAAGACATTGAACTCGCTGCAGCTCACACCTCGGATGGGTATGTCGGTGCTCTTGCTTTCTCCGCTCAAGAAGACGTTCCGAAACTTGAACCGAAGCCTGCACCCAGCGCTGCGTACGTTGACCGTCCAGAAATATATCGGATCGGGGCAGACTGCATGCAAACTGTGGGGAACAAACCTGGCTCCGGTGAAGTACTTTCATGTGACTTGGATGACTATCGAACTGGAGAGGACGATTCATCCAAGACTGTTGTCATGACCGGTGGCTCACACGTGGTGCAGTGGTACCCGGCAATGAAGAAGATTGCTCAGGCACAACACTGGCGTCTCGTAGTCATTGATAAGAACGGCTGCAAACTGACGAGTGAGGCAGAACAAAGTAGTTGTGCTGAATGGAACAGTAATGCCATTGATGTGATTGCCTCTTACCACCCGGACCTAGTGTTTACACTCGGTAGCGCGACTGAGATCAACGAGAAAGATCGGATCCTTCCTGGTGCTGTTTCTGCATGGGGGCAACTAGCGACGAAAGGAATACCGGTGGTTGGAATTCGGGACACGCCGAGGCTTCCTTTCAAGGTCCCTGAATGTGTTGCATCGAATGGGATCAACAGTACGAATTGCAGGTACCCACGGGAAGACATTTACTCTGACAATTTGGAAGCGGATTATCCAGGTGAACTCCCGGAAAACTTCACACTTCTTGACATCACGGACGCCGTAGTTAGAGAGTCATCTTTTGTGCCGATTATCGGTAACGTATTGGTCTACAGAGACCATTCGCACTTGACCGCAACTTACGCGGCAACGACAACTCAAATACTCGAAAACGGGCTGCGGAACGTAGCGCCATCTGTATTTGACTACTAGGGAATTCGGGCACTGATCTATCAAAGCTGGGACGGCCCACAAGCACTCTGTGTTGGAACTTACGTCAAGATGCTGCTTGGCGTGGGGCGTCGACCAGTAAATTAGAAAGCGGATTGATGAAAACGGGCAACAGCCAGGGATTCCGGCCTGATATTCAGGGGCTGAGGGCGATCGCCGTCATGCTGGTGGTGTTGTATCACGCGCACCTGCCTTACCTGACCGGTGGGTTCGTCGGAGTCGACATCTTCTTCGTGATCTCAGGGTTCTTGATCACGGGACACATCGTCAAATCTCTGGGCAGTGGTCGATTCTCGTTCGCTGACTTCTATTCGCGCCGAGTGCGCCGCATTCTGCCAGCCTCATTTGTGGTGTTGGTCGCGAGTCTCGCGGTTGCTTGGCTTGTTGTGCCGCCACTGCAACTGGCACGCATCTCACGCGACGCGGCCTGGACTGCCATGTACGTGCCCAACCTGCTGTTTGCGCGCGAGGGCACGGACTACCTTTCACAGCCCGAGCCCAGCCTCTTTCAGCACTACTGGTCACTGGGCATCGAAGAGCAGTTCTACCTGCTTTGGCCGTTCATCCTCTGGGCGATCTACCGCCTCACCAAGCGCAACCTGAACGTGGTGATCGGGGCAGTCGTCGTGCTCGTCGCCGCGTCGTTCATTGGGTCAATACTCCTCACCCAGACAAATCAGCCGTGGGCCTTTTTCTTGCTGCCTACCCGCGCTTGGGAGTTGGGCGTCGGCGGCCTCGTTGCCCTGGCGTTGACACATCGTGAGTGGAGAATTGGTGCGATCACTCGGGCTCTCGTCGGATCCGCCGGACTCATCGCGCTGATCGCTACGGCGCTGACCTTCAACGACAGCACTCCGTTCCCCTCCTACTACGCCGCCATACCAGTCGTCGCGACGGCCGCGATTATCTTTGTAGGCCCCTACGACGGCGTTCTTGCCACACTGTTGCAGAACAGAGCAGCCCTCTGGGTCGGGGCCGTATCGTACTCGGTGTACCTCGTTCACTGGCCCCTACTGGTGATCCCACAGGCGACGAACTCTTGGATGCAGCCGCTTGAACTATGGCATTCCCTGCTACTCGGTGCGGTTTCGATCCCCGTAGGTTGGCTTTGCTATCGGTTTGTAGAGACTCCGTTTCGCAAGCCGAAGGTCAAAGCCGTGGGCGACAAACAGGTCACGGTCGTTTGGCCCCCGCTTGTCGCCGCTGTGATGTGCGGTGTGCTCGTAGCAGGCATCTCGGCTGTAGGAATGCGGTCAATCGCACCCGCCGAGCTCAACGCTGGTAGGGCCGCGGCGGCTTTCATGCCGACAATCGACCCGGCGTCAGCCCCGTTTGTGGGAGACAACCTGAGCGTACGGCTGCAGGACTTCCAGTCCGAGGCAGCTGTCCCGACCGGCCCCGGTTGCAATCTGAATACGACAGCATCTGGACCTCTACCGGCATGTACCTACGGGAGTAACCCAGATGCCCCCACCGTGGCGCTCGTTGGCGACTCACACGCAGCTCAGTGGGCGCCAGCCCTTGAAGCAATTGCTGACTCCGGTGAGATCATGCTCACTGCTCATACGCGCAGCGGTTGCCCTCCTCAAGTGAGAAGTCTCGTGTCAGGGGGCAAAGAATCGCCGGAATGCGCTGCTTGGAAAAGTGCCGTTAGAGATTACCTGATGAAGGACCCGCCGGATGTAATTGTCATTACGTCGTCATTCGGTGGAAACAGTGAATCCCAGGCGATCAACTACGACGCTGGGATGCAGGATCTCGTTGAGTCACTTCCCGAGAAAAGTGTTGTCGCTCTACTCGCGGATACCCCGAAGTTTCCTGGTGACCCGATGTCCTGCCTATCGGGGGCGCTTAACGACCCCGATTCTTGCTCCGTTTCACGGGACCAAGGGCTGTCTTCGCTGCTGCGGGCAGTCGACGAGCAACTCGTCGAAGACTACAATCTGACGCTGCTCGACTTCACAAACTACGTGTGCGCAGAGACCTGCCCGCTCATTCAAGACAACATGCTTGTGTTTAAAGATTCACATCACTTGTCAAAGTCGTTCTCGCTTGCAATGACTCCCGTAATGCTCGAGAAACTGCAGGGTGCGCTCGCGGGCGAACGAACAACCACGCACAGCAAGATATAGCGACGTATGAGTCTAGTGTGAGGACTGCGACGTTGCTGCGTTGAGGTGGCTCACGGAAGCCCCGTGAGCCACCTCAACGCTCACACCAGTTACCGTGCGAGGTCGTCGACGTAGATCGGCTCGCCTGCTTGCTTGGCCGTGGTGAGCGTGACGCCTACGACAGCGTCCCACTCGGCAATCTCGATTCCGGTGTTGGCGCGCAGCGCGATGAGGTCGGCCTCCCGCAGCGTTTCACCGGCAGCAATGTCTCGCTTCGTGAAGATGCGCCTGCGCGCGTTCGTGACGGCGGCGATCTGCGCTCCAATGTCGGGCACACCGTCGCCCGCAAGCTCACGAATTTCAGCAAGCGAGTCCACGTATCCCTTGAGGAGCGCTTCGTCGAAGGCATGGTAGTGATCGTTGCCCACAGCCGTGCGGTCATCAGTGAAGTGCTTCTCGATGACGCGGGCACCCATGACAGCGGCCATCTCAATCGCCGGCATGCGGTCGTCTGCGGTGGGCGCGACGTGGTCTGAATACCCGATCACGGCGCGGTGACCGAACTCTTCGCGGAGGCGCCCGATGCCGAGCAGGTTCGCGTGGGCGTGAGGCGTGGGGTAGCGGAGCACGCAGTGCAGCAGCGCGATCTCTTGCACGCCCGCAGCTTCAAGAATGTCGAGGGCACGTTCAACCTCAGCGTGCGTTGAAGCACCCGTAGACACGATCACGGGCTTACCCGTCGCCGCGACAGCCCGCAGCAGCGGCACGTTAGTGAGGTCTGCTGACGCAACCTTGACCGCTGGCATGTGCGGCGCGAGCATATCGACCGCCTCGAGGTCGAAGGGGGTTGAAAGGAAATCTATGCCGACCTCGGCGCAGTACGCCGCCAGCTCCGCGTACTCGTCAGCCCCGAAAGCATCAAAGCGCTGAAACAGTTCGTGCTGCGACGTGGTCGGTTCTTGCGTGGTGTCCCAGTACGACGGGCTGTTGTGCACGCTCGCGAGTGTGTCGGCCTTGTACGTCTGAAACTTAGCAGCGTGGCCGCCCGCGCGCGCGACGGCGGCAATCATGGCCTTCGCTCGGTCGATTGAACCCTCATAGTTCATGCCAATCTCGGCGATGATGTAGGGATCGGCATACGGACGTTCAAACACGGTCGGCCTTCGCTTTCAAGCAGCTGGAGTGGGGCAGCCTAGATCTCAGGAAAATCCTCAAAATCCAGTCGTGTCAGTATCTCAGAGATAGTTCGCCGATTCCTGCGTTTTGAGCCCGCGGCCCGGGCCCGGGCTGCGTACTCGAACCGTAAGGCGGTGTCCGTGAGCATGGTGCGTGTCGCAGCGTCGAGATCCAAGTCACTCACCTGCGCTCCGAGACCCAACTTCCACACGCCGTTCTGCGCGGTGGCGTGCGTGTGTGTGAGTTCCTTTTCGTTCTGCGCGAGGCACACCGCTGGTACTCCACGAGAAAGCAGCTCGATCACTGTGCGGCCAGCAGAGGTGAAGGCGATGTCGGCCCGCGCCATGAGCGCGGGCATGTTCTTCACGTCGTCGAGCACGTCCAATAGATATGGCAGCGGCTCTAAACCGGTCAAATCGATGGGAGCGGCGCCGAGCCCACGGGCGACCGTCACCCGGCCCGCGAACTCAACGCGCGCAAGCGAGCGCAGCGTGCGCACGGCGAGCCCTGAAGGGTCTGTACCGCCAAAGAGCACGAGCACCTCGGTCACGGGGTCGGCAGGGGCGCTGCCCGGTACGACCTCGGTCTCGAACGCGGGTGACAGAATTGCATACTCAATGCCCTCGAGCTTGCGGGTCGCGGGCACCGCCGGGTTCGAGATGAACTCGGTGACGAGCAGGTCGACGGCCTCCGCACCGGTACCGCGGTCTTCAAACGAGATGATCTTGCCCGCTGGCGCTGCCTCGCGCACCGCAATCACTAACTCCGCGGTGGTATCGAGCACGTCAAAGACCACCAGATCGGGCTGCGCCGCGGCGACCCGTGACACAAAGTCGGGCTCATCATCTACAAGCTCAACCCGATACGGGTACGCCGCGAACAGCTGCTGACCGAGCGTCGCTGTGCTGTTGAGGTAGATCGTCAGGTCGTGGCGGGCCATCTCGGCCGCGAACGCCAGCATGCGATAGGCGTGCCCCATGCCGAGTGTGCGCGAGGCGTCCACACGAATGGCGATGCGCTTGCGGCTGAGCAGGTGCGCCGCAGCGTAGAGGTCAGAGAATGTGTCGATGTCGACGGCTTCGTCGGCCGCCAGCGGTAGCACGCGCGCCGGTTCGATCACCCGGGTCCCCGATCGCTCAATGTCTCCGAGCCGGGCTGCAATAACGCCGCCGGTTTCGCGGTACTCGAGCGGCAAGAGCTGCCGATTCACGCGCGCTGCGTATGCGGGCACGATGTTCCCGGCATCGTCAGCCCGCCAGCGCAGATGCTGATCGTCGGCAACCGTAAGCACCGAGCGCACGTGGGGGTCTGCGAACAACTCAATCGCCGCGCGAATCGTCGAGGCTTTGAGAAGCGGCGAAGTGGGCTGCACAGTCAGCACCGGGTCGCCAACCTGTGCTCCCAGGCTGCGCAAGAACGGCAGATTACGCACGATTTTGGTATCGAGGGGCTCCTCGGGAGGGGTCGCCATAGTCTCGAAGGCCACGACCGCGCCCCCGCGCTCGGCTGCCTCTGCGATCTCTGCATCGTCGGTCACAACGACGACTCGGCTCGCAGGCAGCACCTCGAGGGCTGTGTCAATCACGTGCCGGATCAGCGGTTTGCCCCCGAGCATACGCACATTCTTGCGCGGGATCCCTACCGATCCACCCCGGGCCGGAATCAACACCCATGCTTCGTGCAATCCGCACACACTCCTCGGCAGCATCGAGCCAGGGAAGTCCCGGGCACTCGTCAAAATCTTACTCGCTCGCGGGCGGGCGAACATTCCTGCGTGCGCACAGGCACGCGCAGAATGCCACAGCCGGGCAGACTCCCAATATAGTGAACTCACACCGACGGATTCGCGTGAGGAGCCCCCGTGCTGAGACTGTTCAACGATGCCGCCGAGACCCTGCTCTGGTGCATGAGGCCGGCAATTGACCTGTGCCATCTCAGAGGGCCCCTGCCCGACAAGCTGCGCACGCTGCCGCCCGAACAGCGCCCGTTCCGGCCCGCCAACCATGCCCAGTACAACGGCTTTCTCGTAGTCACAGAGACGGTGAACCAGGCCCGTGCTGTCGATCCGCTCACCGCCGACACGGCAACACCCATCGAGGTGCAGGCCCCAACGGAGTCAGCTCGGCAGCGCGTGCTCGGAGCCAAGAACGTGCGCGGCGCCCAAAAGCGACTGCGTAAGGCCCTCGAAAGCCGCCTCGACATCGCGGTCGCTGATTCGCTCGAGAACCAACTCTTCAAAGTGGCGCTCGCGTATTCGATCTACCAGGGCATGAACCTGCGCGAGTACGCGGGTGTGCTCATCTCGAGCCAGCACTCTCCGATCATGCGGGCGCTCGCCGCGGCAGCGCGAGAGCAGCAGGTGCCCGTGGTGTACGTGCCGCACGCCCCCGTCGCCACCAACGGGGCATACCTCGATCTTCCCGTCACCTACGCGGGTCTTCGCGGCGAGGGTGAGCGCGACTTCTACGCCGAACGGCTCTTAGTCGAGTCAAACGCGCTCGACACGGTCGGCAACCTCGCGAGTGATGTGCTGGCGGCACCCATGCCCGATATCGATCTGACCGGGCCCGGAGTGCTCGCGCTGTCTCCACACCCCGAGGCCACGATCCGGAGCATCGTTGAAGCTGTGGCCGGTGAGGAGATGGGGCCGATGGTGATCGCGCCGCATCCGCGGTCGGACCGGGCCGTCATCGACGCGCTGCTGCCCACGGGGTGGGCGGTGTACGAGGGGGATCGCACCCTTGACTTGTTGCGCACCGGCCCCCCGTTCCTCTTTCAGTTCTCGAGCGGAGTGGCCTGGGAGAGCGCGGCACTCGGCATTCCGACAGCGACGGTGCGGCTAAGTGAAGACGCTGTGAACTATCCATTCTTAGAAGACGAGTCGGTGTATCCAGCGATTCGAAGGGCAGCCGACGCGACGTCGTTTGCGCAGCGAGCACGCCGCGGCGAAATTGACCGCGTCGCGCTGCGAGAACACGCACTGCGCTGGTGCGAGCACGACGGTGCGGCCGCGCGTAACGCGCTCGCGCAGCTGCTTGACCGCGTGCGCTCGCAGGGCGCCGCTGGCCGGCCCGCCCAGATTCATGACGGCTGGGGCAAAGCGGGCGTCGCCCTGAGCGGCTCCTGGCTCGCTGACACACCGGTCGCAGCGCGCTAGCGTCTGGCGCCGCGACCCGGCCCTGACCAGGTGCAAGCCGGTAGAGTCGTTCTAGTAGAACGACAGATTTGTGGCAGTGACAGGAGCTGTTGACGCATGAGGCAAGCAGCAAACGATCGGTTACGGGCCGGTTTGCGCTTCGGTAAACGTCTCGCCATTCGAGCTCGCGCTGAGCTCTCACCGGGGCTTGTGCCGGGGATGCTGAGTATCGTCGTACCCGTCTACAACGTAGAACGGTACCTCGCCGAGTGCATTGAGTCGCTGCTCGCGCAGGAGTACGTGAACACGCAGCTCATTTTCGTCGACGATGGCTCACCAGACGGCAGCGCCGAGATCGTGCGCCGGTATGCCAAACGTGACCCGCGCATCAAACTGATTCGTCAACAGAACGCTGGCCCGAGCGCTGCTCGCAATAACGGCATAACGCACGCGCGTGGCGAGTTTCTCACCTTCTTTGACAGTGACGACTTTGTGGGCCGGCGCATCTACAGTGACGCGATCGCGTCGCTGCAAGAGTCTGGGTCTGACCTGGCGGTGCTCGCCTACCAGCGAGAGAAGAACGGGTCGATTCTGCCCGCAGCACCCTGGATTCGGGCAGCACATGCCACCAACCGCTCGGGCGTGACGCTCGCGGACTACCCCGAGATTATGGTGAACACCATCGCCACGAGCAAGGTGTACCGGCGTACGTTCTGGGATGCGCAGAAGTTCGAGTTCCCCGAAGGGCTGCTCTTCGAAGATCAAGCCCTCACGATGTCGGCGTTCACCTCAGCGCAGGGCATCGATGTGCGCTCATACGTGGGCATCAACTGGCGCATTCGCGGCGGCTCAACCACCCACAACGCAACGCAGCCCCGCAACCTTCGCGATCACCACACTGCCGTGCAGCGTTCGCTCGAGATTCTCGAGGAGAACGGGCTTAACGCCGCCAGAGATTTGCGCATTGTGCAACTGATGAACAACAACTTTGGCGACTACCTGCGCAACATTGGGCGCATGGAGGGCGAGTCGTGGGACATCTTCAGGGAGGCAGCGCAGTACCTCGTCGAGCGTGTGAACCCAGCCATGTCGCAGGGCATCGAGGCTCGCAAGAAAGTGTTGTTTGCGCTGACCGTCGCGAATCAGCGTGACCTGGCCCTCGAGTTTTTACAGCGCGGTGGCTGGAACCGAGACGACTTTGGCGGCAGCGTGCACGGCAGGCAGATCATTGCCCAGATGCCGTTGCGCGAAGAGATCGCGCCGTTCGTTACCGAGCAAGAGCTCGCCTTCGCGACCCCAGAGACCGAGCTTGAAACCGCTCTGCGCGGCATCACCGTGACTGACCAAGGCTCAGCCGTCGAGGTGCAGTTCTTCGCGCACGTGAACCACCTGCGCATGGATGTAGAAGACCTGCGGGTCGAGGCTACTCTCGTTGCCCCCGACGGCACCCGAAGCGAATTGGCCGTCGCCCGCTACCGAGACGCGGTGGCGGCGCTCAACCACACCCGCCGGTACGCCGACAACGCGATGGCGGCCGCGGCCGCTTCGATCCCCGCAGATCTACTCACCACAAGCGGCGACTATGTCATCGAGGTATCGATCGTGGCGGGCGCATTCGCGCGCTCCGGATCACTGCTGATCGATGGCCGCACGGTGTTTGCCATCGCGGCGCTGTTTGATGGGGGCAGGCGGCTCTGCGCGTTTGAGGGAAGCGATGGCGCTGTTGCTACGCTGCGAGTCACGACGCCGCAAGCGAAGCTGCTCAGCGCCCAGTCAGACGACACCACTCTTCACGTTGAGATCGAATGCCACCTCTCTGACGTGAATGAAATTGTGTTGTTGGACCGCCGGGGCGGCGACGTGGTCGCGGCGTCGGCTGTGACCGACTTGGGCGATGACCGGGTCACTGCGGCCGTCGCTCTCCCCGATCTTGAGCGTGGCCCGCACGAGTATATTTTGGCCGCACGCAGGCTTACCAGGGAGCTCGTCTTTCCCGTCGACGCGCGTGAGCCAGGCACCGCTGAACTGGCGGGCCCGCAGTCGGTGGTACAGGTCGTGCCACAGCTGCACGCGCGACGAGAGCCAGCAGGTCGTGTGCTCGTCGTTGACCTGCGCGGTGCGGCGCTGGTGACTGGCGTATCACTGGGCGACACCGAACTGCGGCTTGACGTGACTCTGCCCAAGGGAGCGCTGCATCTTGCGAGCGTAAGCGCGGGCACGAGGCCGTGCCGGGTAGACAGCAGCAGCCCCGCAGCAGGCGAACGGGTGCACGTGGTGCTGCCGTTGACGGAGGACCTGTGGGGAACCGGGCGAACCGCGATTGCCCCCGGCCGGTTTGAGTTTGAGGGAACCACCGCCGACGGTTCTCGCGTGCCGTTCTATCTCTCAGGCAAACTGGTCGCAGAGTTTCCTATCGTCCAGTACGGCGAATTGGTACGGCTCACGGTGATGCGCTCGGCGCAGGGCCTACTGGTGTGTAGCCTGCAGCCGCCCCAAGCCCCCGAAGAGCAGGGCTACGGTAACCGGGCCCGCATGCGGGACCGCTTTCTCACGCTGCAGCCCGGTGGCCAACGCTCAATCGTGTTTCGTAACCTCTACGGCGAAGCCGCCAATGACTCGGCGCTCGCGCTGCACCGCGAACTCCGACGCCGAGGCAGCGACCTCGAACTGATCTGGGCAGTGAAAGACCGCTCAGTGCCGGTGCCTGAAGACGCGACGGTGGTCGTCGAAGAGACCCGAGCGTACTATGAGGCGCTCGGAACAGCGCAGTACTTCATGGTGAACGTGCACCAGCCCGATTGGTACGTGAAGCCAGCCGGCCAGGTGCTCATACAAACATTTCACGGGTATCCGTTCAAGCTCAACGGCAAGCAGTGGTGGGACAAGGTCGGGTTCGACTCGTCACGCCAGGAGTCACTGCTGCGACGAGCCCAAGAATGGGACTACCTTGTCTCGCCTGCGAAGTATGCGACCGGCTGCCTGCTCGAGTTCTACCGCGACGCGAACGACGTCGCTGGCGACATTCTCGAGATCGGTTACCCCCGCAATGATGCGCTGCTGAACGACAGTGCAGACGCACGCCGTGCGGCCGTGCGAGAGCGTTTGGGGATCCAGGCCTCCACGAAGGCGATTCTCTACGCGCCCACGTTTCGGGACTACATGTCGGCCGATGACTTCACGGCAGAGATGGTTGAGCTGCTCAACGTCGAACGACTGGTGGCGGCGCTCGGTGCGGGGTACACGCTGCTGCTGCGCGGGCACCCGTTTAACGCGCGAGTGGGCACGTCGGCGAGCGACAAGGTGATCGATGTCACCGACTACCCAGACATCAACGACCTGATACTGGCTTCAGACATGGCCGTGCTCGACTACTCATCGCTCAGATTTGACTACGCACTCACAGCGAAACCGGTCTTCTACTATGTGCCAGACGAAGACACATACTTCCACGGGCGTGGCAGCTTGGTGCCGTATGAAGATACGACACCGGGGCCCCTCGTGCGCAGCCAATCAGAACTCGAGGGCTTGATCCGGCGCGCAGAAGAGGTCGCCGCACAGCACGAACCCGAGCGTCGGGAGTTTCTGGCGCGCTACATGGAGCTCGAAGACGGGCACGCGACCGCGCGCCTCATCGACACAGTGTTTGCGCCCCGTGGCGATGCGTAGAGCTTGCGCGCTTAGTCGTTGGGTGTGAAGTAGACACCCAGCTCGGGGTCGAAAGCGGCTTGACCGTACTGAAAGCGCAGCTCACGCGTTCCCTCGTTCGAGCTGCCCGTGGGCGTGCCGTTGAGAAACCCCCACCGGCCGGCGGGCCCGCCATGCTTGAGGTAGGCGGTGCAGAACGCGCCGCGGGCAATGCCCTTGGTGGTCTTCAACGCCTTCGAGGTCGTGAGGATGCCGCGTTCGAACTCTTGAATGAAGCCGCCGCCGTTCTCGGCGATGGCCTCCTGCTCGCGGAGTGCACGGCCCCAGCGGGTGGGGTTCTGTGCGTGCAGGCGCTCGATGGGCCCCGTAATGGGAAACCCGCCGTCGGGCGCGCCAGGAATCGGCGCCAGCTTCGGTTTAATGAACTCGACCGCGGTCTCGATGGGGCCGTCGAACACCATCTTGCCGTTCTCGAGCACGATGCCGCGCTCGCAGATCTCGCGCACCTGTGAGGTGTTGTGGCTCACCACAAAGACGGTTTTGCCGAGCTGTGTGAGCTCTTTGATGCGCACATTACACTTCTCGCGAAATTGGGCGTCGCCCACAGAGAGCACCTCGTCGACGAGAAGCACGTCGAACTCGGTGTGCACCGCCACCGCAAACCCCAGGCGCGAATACATGCCTGACGAGTAGTGCTTCACCTCGGTATCGATGAACTCACCGATCTCAGAGAACTCGAGGATGTCGTCAAAGCGCGCCTCGGTCTCTTCTTTCGTCATGCCAAGAATCGCGGCATTGAGATAGACGTTTTCGCGACCGGTGAGGTCGGGGTGAAAACCAGCGCCCACCTCAAGCAGGCCAGCGACTCGCCCTCGAATGCGAATCCAACCAGCGTCGGGCCGAAGCACACCAGAAAGCATCTTGAGGGTCGTGGACTTGCCCGAACCATTGCGCCCCATGACGGCAACAGACTCACCGACAGGCACCTCAATGCTGAGGTTATCGACGGCCGTGAAGACCGTCGAGATGGGCTTGCGTTTGAGCGACGCGATGAGCGTCTCTTTAAACGACTGTGTGTGCTTTACCCGAAAAGTTTTCGTCACCTCGTGCAAGACGATGGCTGGTTTGGTTGCAGACGCGGGGTTCGGTGCTGCCGTAGCATCAGAGATTTTGGGCAAAGTTAACCTCCAAACGGCGAAAGACGAACTGGCCAATGAACAGCGTGAACACGGCGATGCCGAGCCCCAAGCCCGTGTTGAGCATGAGGTTCTCGGGGCGCGCAGCGTCTGGCGCGAGCGGCAGCCAGAATGCGTCGTGAAACAGCTCAATCGCGGTCGTCATCGGGTTGAGCATGTAGAGATCGAACAACCAGGTAGGGGCGCGGTCGTAGACCATCTGCCAGGAGTACAGTACCGGCGAAGCCCAGGTTGAAAACATGAGAATGATGTCAACGATGTTCTTCGAGTCGCGGTAGCTCACGTTGATCGCGCCAAACAGGAGCCCGAGCCCCAGCGCAAACAACACGATGATCAGCATTCCCGCCACGAATGCAAAGACCTGCATCCAGCCGATCGTCCAACCTAAGAAGAGACCCACGGTGAGCAGCAGCGCTGCCTGCGGTAGAAAGTGGACCAGCGCAACACCGGTGGCCGCTACTGGAAAGAGCTCTCTCGGAAAATAGATCTTGCGCACGAGGGACGAGTTGTCGGTGATAGAACCGGTCGTGTTGCGCAGCACCTCGCTGAAGAGGTTGACCGCCACGATGCCCGCAAAAAGGTACACCGGAAACTCTGGAATACCGCGGTTGACCTTGAGGATCACGCCGATCACCAGAAAGTACATCAAGAACTGCGCGGCTGGCCGCAGGTACGACCAGAGCCATCCCAGCAGTGAGCCGTAGTAGCGAGTTCGCATACCCTTGCGCAAGAGAAGCGAAAGTAGGTACCGGCGACTGAAGATATCAAGGAGGCCCTTGCCAGACCCTGGAGTCATGAACTCCGGGTCCTTGAGGACAGTCTGTGCAGCCATAGCTTTGCAGTATACGCGGGGGTGGCCGTGTCTGAGCTGAGCCGCTAGGCTATCCCGGGCCCGAAGCGCCACCCCTCGCACCCTAGAAATAGGGGTCGAGACCAGCTAGGGGAGAGCGGCCGTGAACCCTTGAGTCACCTATGATCCGGGCATTAAGCAGATGTAGATTGACGAGATCTTTGGCTCCGTCTCGGGTGTACGTGTGCACGCGATCGCCGTATGCCGCAGCGTATGACCGGGGTGCGAACACTGGAATATTGGTCTCGTGCGCGAGCGCGATCCACGAGGCCGACGAGAGCAATTGTGCGTCGAACGGGTCAACGAGGAGCGCGTCTAGCCTCGCCATGAACTCACGCCGGCTGTGCTGATCACCGCGCAGCAGCGTGACTGAAGCGTCGTGCCACGGCTGCAGGTCACGAGTCGTGAGGGCGTCGAACAGGCCGACTTCGTCGTAGACCACGAGGTCTGCGTGCTCAGGTCGTACTCGCGTGAAAAACGCTAGCGCGGCATCGGGCTCGAGAACGCTCTTATCGGCGGGCGCAGGTAGCGCGACGCCGACCGTCGGGCGTTTGCCGTCGGCGCGCTCGTGCCCCCGCTGCTCGTGCCCCCGCTGCTCGGGCGCTTGCTGCCCATGCCCAACGTCGAACGGAACGTCGAATGGATGCGGAACCTGCGCGCGCCCCTCCGCGCGCAGCAGCGCCTCGATACCTGGTGCGTTGCTGGCCCACTCGGTGCGCACGCCAAATCGCTGCGTCACGCGCCGTTCAGCCCAATCGAGCGGGGGGAGCGAAATGCCGCGCGGCGTGTGGGGCACGGGCTGGTCAAGTAAGACAACGACCCGCTCGACCGTCACCCCCGCAGAAGCTGCGTCAGGAAGAAACATGAGGTATTCGGGGTCGGGCACCACGAGAGTGTCGATGTGCGCGGTGTCGGCCCAGTTCGCCCAGACCGCGCCTGCTCCCTCGACGAGCTCGGCCACCTCGGGCGCAACCCCGTCGCGCTGCACGGTGCTAAACCGCGGCCGTACACCGGTGAGCAACGCGACGGGCGCCCCGGCGACGGACGCCGCCTGCACAATCGCCGCGAGCCCGCTCGCGCGTTCCACGCGCGCCTTCCAATCACCCAGCACCGCAGTGGCGTACTCACCTGATTTCTTCGCACCACGCAGCGCCGGATCAGACCAACTGATGTGGGGCCGCTCACGGCCCAAGCGCCAATCTGGTTCGGGGGTGGCTGCGATGCGCTTGTGGGCGGCACGAAACTGGTGAAAATAGCTTGCCCGGCTGCCAGACATCCAGCCGTAGCGAAAGTCAGAGCGCGACAGCGACCCCGTAGTGAGTTGCACGAGGCTGAGCACGTCTTCGAGCGCGAGAACCGACTCAGCGCCGAACGCGGCCTGCACTCGCTCGTGAAACTCTGAATCAGAACCCTTGCGCACCTCATCGAAACCGCCGAGGCGCGCAAGCACCTCATCCTTGCGAAACAGCAGTGACGAGTCGTTAATGCGGTGTGACAGGTAGCCAAAGAACGTGAGCGCACCGTCGGCTCGTACGCGCTGCGCGCGAGAAGTCGTGCCCATGAGCTTCGGCGAAGAGAGCAACGGGCGCAGCTGGCGCTCGATCCGGCGCGAATGAGACAGATCATCGGCGTCTTGAAACGTGACGAAAGAGCCGCGCGCCTCGGCCAGGCCGCGGTTGCGTGCACGGTACGCACCGCCGTTTTCGGCGAGCCGAATCACGCGTACGCGAGAGTCAAGCGCTTGGGCCTGCTCGAAGTACTCGAGGCCCTCGGGAGAGCAGTCGTCGACCACCACGATTTCGGTGTGCGGCCAAGACTGATCGAGCAGCGACTGGATCGTCGCGAGAAACGAGACGGTCGGGTTATAGGCCGGCACAATGACGCTCACGGTCACATCTGCGGCGCTGGAGTCAGCGGCCCGCTCACCAGCAGGGAGCACGTCTTGCACCGAGACCCGAGGCACAGTGGGTGCACGAAACGCGGCAAACAGATTGTCGACGTCGAGCGTGCCGAAGCGAGTCACGTCTAACTCAAACGGTTCGACACCCGCAGCCACGACCACCTCGTTGCAGGCACGCCACCACGCGTCTAGCGCGGGCGTAGTGGTGCCGGTCGCAGCGGCCTGGGTGAAGTCAGCCGCCCACGTTGGCGTGGCTGGTCCCATGAAATCGACCGATCCAGCCCAAACGACCCCGACTTCTGAGTTCTTGTGGCCGCACGCCCAATCGAACACATCGCGTGCTCCCTGGTGCACTGCGATTTGCGTCGCGAGCCGCAGCGCTGGCTCGGCCCACCGCACACCCAGGTGAATACGGTCATGCTGGGTGCGGAGCAAGCGTATGACCCTCTCAAAACTTGCGGGGCCGGGCTCGAGCACTGCTGCGATCAACGAAGCGACTGTGATGCGTGTCAGGTCCCAAGCGAGCGGCAGCTCGAAATCAGCCGAGGCGTCGACCGGCTTCGCTATTGCAGCCCAATCATGCGAGCCCGCTGTCGCTTCGCGGGCGAGAACATCGGCCGTGTCAATCGAGCGCAGCCTGGCACCGATCGCGAGCATGCGCCAGGGCGTCTGCTTCGCAAGCGCGTAAAACTCGTCTTCAGCGAGTTGCGTGAGCGCATCTGGTGCGCCGAGGAGTGGCCAAGTCTCGTACGAACGTGAAGGATCGGCAGACTGGGTGAACGCGCGTGGAAAGGTCACACCACTAGCCTAAACTTTGGCGATGAGAATTCTCGTGCACACGCGGCCTGAGCGACGTGCCCGATCTGAAGCGGTCAACATCAGTAAGCTTGGGTCACTGAGGCTTTCCAGCCGAGTTGAAGGAGCGTCATGCGGGTCATTGTAATCGGCGACATTAGTGGCGGCGGTAATTACCACCTCGGCGATGAAGCGATGTCTGAGGTGGCCGTACAGCAGCTGCAACAGCGTGGGGCCGAAGTGACGATCATCGCGGATCGCCCAGAGATCTCGGCGCCGCTGTACGGTGTACCCGCCGTACGCCGCTTTGAACTGTGGCGTGAGAAGACCCGCGAGAAGAAGCTGGCACGCATGGACCTCATCATGCGTGCGGTGCGTGGTGAAGCCGAACTACCCGACGGCGTGCGCGAGACCACCGCGGCAGTGCGCGCGGCCGACGCAATCGTTGTCGCGGGTGGCGGCAATCTCAACTCGCACATGACCGAGAACCATCTGCTCGAGCGACTGCTCCTCGCACGCATCGCTGGCCACGACGGCATTCCGCTCTACATCTCGAGCCAGACGGTCGGGCCCGTCATCGTTGAACAAGATCGCGCCCTGCTGCGCGAGCTTGCCTGCAGCGCCCGAGTGTTTGGCGCGCGTGAGGCCAGCACCGCTGAACTCATGCGAGAGCTCTGCGACGACGATGCCACCGTCGTACACACGCTCGACGACGTGATCTTGATGGACCCGAACGACGACGCGCGCGCTGCCGCTTCAAGCCTCGAACTGCCCGAACGGTACGCAGTGGCGAGCTTCACCATGCACTCGGGCACCACCGGCCTTACACGTGAGGCCTACTACCGCAAGCTTGCCGCGATGCTCGACAAGACAGTCGAACAGCTAGACGTCGACATCGTACTGCTGCCACACATGGGCAAACTCGGCCACGACAACACTGCCAGCGAGGGCAGCGACGTGTACGGGCACGGCCGCATCGTGCACTACGCGCGTACCGAGCGTGTGCGGTCGCTCGAAATGATGACGTCAGAAGCGCTCGCCGCCGTGACCGCTAATGCGCAGTTCACACTCTCAACCAGGTATCACCCCGTCGTGTTTGGGGCGGGGCTCGGGGTACCAGCCGTGAGCCTCGTCACGAGCTACTATTCAGCGGTGCGCATGCGCGGTGCACTCAAGAACGTAGGAATGGAGTCGCTCGCGATTCCGTTCGAAGCGTGGGACGACCTGTTTGGTGAGCCCGTGCTTGCGGCGCTTACGAGCGAACGCCCCCGCCTTGACGCCCATATTAGCGCGGTGCGCCAGCAACAGCGCGCCTACCAGAGCGCCTGGTGGGACGGCATCGTCGCTGACGCGGCCGGTTCTGGCGCCGTCGTGAAAAGCGACCTCGTGCCCCCGGCACCGTTTGAATGGGCCGACGCGCACACGCGTTCGCTACTCACAGCGGTGCGCATCAACCAAGAGAAATCGAACCTGCACGAGCTCGCGGGTGACATCGCGCGCATGGAGCGCGAGCGCGACGAAGCAGTGATGGCCACGCAACTGCGCAAGGCGCGCACTGACATCGAACGGCTGCAGGCAGAGGTCGCACACGTGCGACACCGTCAGCGGCCGTTGGGGGCCGGCCTGCGCGACAAGATCAACGCCAAACTGCGCAAGTAGACCGGCAGACGACGCCCGCGACGGCAGGCACTCAACGGCTACCCGACGTATTCACTCAACGCATCGCTGAGTGAGCCGGTGAGCCTGCGCGCGAATGCGTCGGCGAGATGATGCTTGTCGCGCCACACAATCACATCGTCAATCATTGCGGGGCAGCGCAGGCCACCGGGGCAGAACTCTTGCGTGAAGTCGAGCAGATCGACACCGTCGAGCCGGTCGACCGCAATGCTTTCTGGGGTGGGCTGCTTGCGTTCGACCGCTTGAAAATTTAGGTCACACGCTGAGACCCGTGTCAGGTTCTGCGCGATGCAGTCGGGTACGTGAAACCCAAAATAGGGGGTGTCGCGAATCACCACGAGGCGGCTGCCCGAAGACAGTACAGGAGCCCAAGCCTTCACAAACCCAGAGGCGAGCGCGCGTTCCCCTGCCCCGCCTGCCGCGTTATCGAGCACGCGGCCGTGGCTTGCTACCCTGTTGAACGCGAAGTTACTGGTGATGACGAGGTCGGGCCGGTCGCGCTTGATCCGGGCTTGCAAATTCTCATTCCAAGCCTCGCACGCAGGGTACATGTCATCGACGTTGTTTGTTTGCTCGTTGTATGAAAACGGGCAGCCTCGTTTGCCTATGACGGTCAGCTTCCACTGCCGGTCTTGCGCGATCTCGCGCAGCGGCGAACTCCACTGCATGGCGTGCGAATCACCCACCAAGAACACCGAAAACTCGCCGTCTGAGGGTACGACAACGCACTTGCCTATGCTGCTTTGGGCGTACGTGGCGTAGCAGGCAGAGTCGTAGATTGCCGGGTAATCTGTGAGCGCGAATCTCACGTCGCTCTTCGTGGCCTGCTGCTGTGCAGCCTGCGGGCTCAACGCAGACAGCGGCTCGATAGCGAACTGGGACGGTGGCTCGTGAATCGCCTCCTGCTGTGTCTCAGCGGGCTTAAACGCCACGCCAGCGCACGCGGCGGCCGCCAACAGCAGGCAGGCGAGCGCGCCCGTGACAAAGCGGTACCTCATAACAGGGTGAAGTTTCGTGAACAGCAGTGAGGCTATCGCGCGAGCGCGACGGGCTTCAGATCGCTGTGGCCACGCCACCACTGCACGATCTCGGCGAGCGGCTCGAGCGCGTCGGGCAGCGTAGCCGCGCCCTCGAATGCGTCGCCCGTCTCGTAGTGACGCTGAAGCGCCGCCACGACCGAAGCGTCAAACCCGGCCCGTTCAAGGCCTACCCCGTTAATGCCAGTGAGGCGCGGGGGAGTGCCGTACACCTTCGCAAACGGCGGCACATCGCGGGTCACGGGCGTGCCCATGCCGATCATGGCGCCAGCGGCGATGATGCGTCGCTGATGAACCACCGCGTTCATGCCAATGTTGACACGGTCGCCGATCTCACAGTGGCCGCCGATCGAGACACCCGCAGAGACAGTCGCGTCGCTGCCGAGCAGCACATCGTGCGCGAGGTAGGCGCGGTTGAGCACCCAGCTTCGCGGGCCGACGCGGGTCTCGCGGTAGGTGCCCTGATGAATCACCGCTCCTTCTCGGATCACGGCGCCCGCACAGATGCGCACGCCCGCGTGCTGCAGGTCACCCGTCCAGGCCGCGTTCTGCGGCAGGCTCGACATCTCGGGCGGTGCGCCGATCTGCGCACCGGGGCCGACGTACACGTCGTCCTCGATCGTGCAGGGGCCCAGGATCACGGCGCCCGGTCCGATCTTCACGTTCGTGCCGATCGTGACGCCGTCGCCGATGAATGCCTGCGCGCTGATTTCAGTCATAGCTTCGAGTTTAGTGCGGGTGAGGCCGAATGAGGGCGGTGACCGCGTGTGCGGTCACCGCCCTCAGGCGTGCATTAGCGCCGTTGGTGGTTTGCCGTGCAGCGTTTCGTGCTGGTTAGTTGTTGAATCGGTAGAGGAACGCCGCCATCGCCTCGCGCGACACCGCAGTGCTGGGGTCGTAGTAGTACTTGCCGTTGCGCTTGGTGCCAGTCGAGATGCCGGCCTTGCTCATCCACTGAATCTGCGTGTAGAACTTGTGGCCCGGCTTCACGTCAGGGAAGGCCTGTTTCGTCGGGGGCACATAGCCTGACCGGTCGCTCATGCGGTACAGGAACGCGGCCATTGCGTCGCGGGTGACCGACTTGCTTGGCTCGTAGTAGCTCTTGCCGTTGCGCTTGGTGCCCGTCGAGATGCCCGTCGCGCCCATCCACTGGATCTGTTTGTAGAACTTGTGATTGGGCTTCACATCGGGGAAGAGCTGCTTCTTGGGTGCCTTGTACCCGGTGCGATCGCTCATGCGGTAGAGGAACGCGGCCATCGCTTCGCGCGTCACGTTCTGCTTGGGTTGGTAGTTGTACCAAACCGACCAGCCGACGTCGACTTTGGTTCCGGTTGAGATGCCGGTCTCAAGCATCCACATGACCTCTTTGTAGAACTTGTTGCAGTAGTCGTACATCATGCACCTGTCAGCGAAGCCTGGCTTGACGGTGAAATCGATACCGGTGACCGAGCCGCTCGTCGTATCGATGGGCGTCGCCTGCTTGAGGTCGTAAGTGCTGTTCCAGGCCTGGTAGGAAGCCGTCGTGCTGCCACCAAGTACTACGATCAGGTTCTTCATGCGGGGTAGCTTGCGCATCGTGTAGCTGCCGTTGGGGTTAGTCGTGTAACCAGAGCCTTCGGAGCGTTTCGAAGTTCCGCCATCGTATGCGTATAGGTATTGGAAGGTGCTGATGGAGACGTTCTGAGGATCAGAAATGGTGCCTGAGACAGTCGCGCCAAGGCACATGGGCAGGTTGACCCCCGTGAGATGACTATTGCCCGCGGGAACATTCTTCGGGGCGCCCACGCCACAATTCTGCCCCCAATACTGCTGCACCAGGTTGATGCTGCTGTTCTCATCGGTGTCAGCCACGAAAGCGCCCGGATGAATTGTCATGCCGGATCGCGCCACCGGCACCATCATCGAAAACGCACCGGTCTTCTTGTTATAGGTGATGTCGTATGCGCAGCCGCCGCCGCTTTGACCGAAGCTGCAGTCAGCGCCGACGTTCACCTTTGAGAGCCATGATGCGTTGGCCCCCTGGGGGAGGGTGACCTTGCCCGAGATCTTGCGTCGCGGGTGGCTCCAGTCTGTGCCGGGGCCGCTAGTAGCGCTAGTGCTCACCCCCGGGTTGGCGGGTTTTTCGCTTGCACCCGCGAACTCTGTGAAGACAACGTCGTCGTCACTCTCGTTACTGCCGTCGCCGCCGACGCCACCTTCACCGATCTCGGGGGCTGCGGGGGCTTCAACGCCCTCGCTATCGGCGCCCTCGACCGCGTCGCCTGAGGTCTCATCGATAGGGGCCTCGTCGGTTACCACCTCGAGCTCGGTGGGCACCTCGATGGTCTCCTCGATGCCCGCGGCAGCGTCTTCGTCGGTCACCGCAAACGCTGGGCCGACACCGCCCAAGAGCAATGCGGCCGTCGCCACGCCCGCGAGCGCCAACCGCCCCGCAGATTGAAATCGCCTCATTAAGAAACTCCCTACAAAGTTAGATGTGCTGCATAAACAAATAAAGGGTAACTCAAAACACAAACAGCTGTAGCGTCAAGTTGTGCCTGGTGCCGCGCTTCTTTCTAACGTGCTGCGATGCCCTGTGTGGGGGAGCGCAGCGACCGCCGTCGCGGCCGTCAACATTGCTAACAGATGTTAGGCTTCTGGGTAGGTTTGGTACAGCCAGGCAGTACCCGAACTGGCGTCGCAGCATGCGCGCCAGGAATGCTGTCGCCAACACCGCGCTCGCTCCTGGCGCCGTTGCGCGCGGGCTCGTGGGGAGCCCATCCAGCTGCCGACTCAGGGTGGGGTGACGAACGGTGCACAACCGTCATGCGCGATTGACAAAACACGCAGCGACGAGGGGTCGAGATTCTCGATCCGGATCTCGAAGCAGCAAAGCCACGGTACTGCTCCTGGCGGTGATTCCCTTGCTCGCGGGCGTGGTGCTCACCAGCCCCGCAGGGGCGATCGCCCCCGCCGCAGATTCGAGCGCGCCAGCCGCAGCGAGCGACGCCTCGCAGCGCACCCGGGGAGACTCGCCGTTCACTCCGGCAGCCCAGCCAGCCGCCGTGAACCCGCCGACACTGGGCAAGCCAGAGGTGATGGTCGACCCGACGGGGGCACTTGAACTCACCTCTGTCGTGTCGCGCATCTCGTCGACCGTCGGTTCAACGGGGCCCATTCGTGCCGGCGACGTGCTGCAATACCACGTGGCCGTCAAGAACCTGTCGTCTGAGGCGTGGACGAAGCAGAATCCGCTCGCGTTCTCAACCGACCTCACCCAACTTCTCGATGACTCGGTGCTCGTGTCGGGGGTGCGCCAGGGCACGCGTGCCGGCAATGGATGCGGGCCCACCGGCTGGGATGGTAACTCGTGTAAAGCCGTGGAGTCGCTCGTGGGAGGCGTCGCGAAGCACACGTTCGCGCTGGCACCGCAAGCCACGCACTTCTTCAACTACCGAGTGCAAATCGACAACGACTATCTCACGGGTGACCTACGCCTCGTCAACGCGGCGATGGTGCAGGGCGCTGCTCACGGGGCAGGCCCCACGGTTGCGGCGCAAGTGGCGTTCAGCGATGACGTGACAGTGCTGCACCCCCAAGCCCAGATTGCCAACTCGGTCGTATCGGTCGTCGCCGGCGGCACCGCGCGCACGCTGCAGCCGGGTGAGACAGCGCGGGCGGGCGAGACGCTGCAGTACCACGTCGCCGTCGAGAACCCGTTGGGGGCCGACGGGGTAGGGGCCGACTGGACAGCCGCTGCCGCGAACAACTGGACGCAAGACAAGCGGTTGACATTTACCACCGACCTGTCGGGCCTGCTCGATGACACCGTGCTGGTGTCGGGGGTGCGTCAAGGAACTCGCGCCGGATCGGGCTGCGGCCCCACCGGATGGGACGGTAACTCGTGTAAGGCCGTGGACTCACTGGTAGGCGACGTCGCGACGCACACGTTTGCGCTCAAAGCGGGTGCCACGCACTACTTCAACTACCGGGTCAAAGTTACGAATGACTTTACGGTCGGCGACCAGCAGCTGCTCAATGAAGCCGTCATCACGGGCGACCCTGGCAACGGGCAGCCCCTCATTGAGAAGCGCGCTCAGGTCGAAAACGCGGTCGAGGTGCTGCACCCCGACGTGACCATCGCACACTCTGTGGCAACGGTGCTGACGAGGGGCGCTGAACGCGAGCTGCAACCGGGCGATGCTGTTCGTGCTGGCGAAGAGATTCAATACCATGTGGCGGTCGAAAACCCCGCGGGTGGTGGGGATTGGACCGCACCGACTAGCGACGGCGCGGCGAGTGATAAGCGGCTCACCTTCGCCACTGATCTCAGTGATCTGCTCGACGACACCGTGCTCGTCTCGGGAGTGCGCCAGGGAACGGTTGCAGGAAACTACTGCGGCCCAACCGCTTGGGACGGCAACTATTGCAAGCCCGTCGACTCCGTGGTGGGCGGCGTGGCGACCCACACTTTTGCGCTCAAAGCGGGCAAGACTCACTACTTCAACTACCGCGTGCGCGTCACCAACGACTTCGTCGCCGGTGACAACCTACTGATCAACGAAGCGATCGTGACCGGTGAACCGGGCAATGGTCAACCCGGGGTTGAGGGACGCACCTCGTTTAGCAACAAGGTCGCGGAGCTGCACCCCGACGTGACCATCGCACACTCTGTGGCAACGGTGCTGACGAGGGGCGCTGAACGCGAGCTGCAACAGGGCGACAATGTTCGTGCTGGCGAAGAGATTCAATACCACGTGGCGGTCGAAAACCCCGCGGGTGGTGGGGACTGGACCGCGCCGACCGCCGACGGCATGGCCAGCGACCGACGCCTCACCTTCACGACCGATCTGTCGCGCATGCTCGATGACGCGGTATTGGTATCTGGCGTGCGGCAGGGAACGATTGCAGGAAACTACTGCGGCCCAACCGCCTGGGACGGCAACTATTGCAAGCCCGTCGACTCCGTGGTGGGCGGTGTGGCGACCCACACTTTTGCACTCAACGCGGGCAAGACTCACTACTTCAACTATCGCGTGCGCGTCACCAACGACTTCACGGTCGGCGACCAGCGCCTGCTGAGCGAATCCGTTGTTGCGGGTGACCCTGGCAACGGCCAGGCGCCGGTCGAGGTGCGTACCTCGTTCGACAACACGGTGAGTGTGTTGCACCCCGGTCTCGAGATCTCAGACCCGACAGTGACGAAGATCAAGGGCGACGTGAACGGCCCCGTGCGCGCCGGCGATCAGCTGCAGTACGACGTCACCGTATCGAACCCGGTGGGCGGCGGTGACTGGACGGTCGCCGCGGGGAACGGTTGGGCGAGCGACAAACGCGCGACCTTTACCACCGACCTGTCGGGGCTTGGTGGCCACGCCGTGCTGATCGGCGACGTGCGCCAGGGAACAACGGGCGGCCGGTACTGCGGCCCAGGCGGCTGGAACCAGAACTACTGCAAGCCGGTCGACACGCTCGAGAACAGTGTGGCATCGCACACGTTTGCGCTCGATGCCGGTAAGTCTCATTTCTTTAGCTACCGCGTAGAGGTCGGCAACGACTACCCGAGCGGCGCAACACTGCAGAATGAGGCGTGCGCGTCGGGCGAACCCGGCAACGGCCAACCCACCATTAGGGTGTGCGGTGACGTGTCGACCGAGCTTGAACTGCAGCACCCGGCGCTTGAAATCGAGAAAAGTGTCGCGAACATTACGAACCCGAAGGCCGCTACGGCACGCCCCGGTGATGTGCTTGAGTACACGGTCACGGTGAAGAACCCCGGTAAGGGCGACTGGAACGACAAGACGAACGCGATGGCGGCCAACCTGGTCAGCTTCAGCGACGACCTCAGCGATGTGCTTGATGACGCGGCCTGGAAAACTGGCAGCCCCGACGGGTGCTTCACCTACGGTTGCGCGGCCTTTGAGCCGCCTGTCGACGGTCAACTCACGCACGAGTTCGCGCTCAAAGCGGGCGCCACGAAGACCATGAAATATCAGGTCACCGTGTCAGACCGATACACCGGCGACGAGTCCCTCGTCAACGAGGCGTGTGTCTCGGGTGACACGGGCGGGCCTGCGGGCATCGTGCACGAGTGTGACTCGACCACCTCAGCGATGGTGCAGGTATACCCAGAGCTCGAGGCTGAGCTGTCGTGGACGAAGTCACCGCGCCCCAACGATCCACTGCGTGCGGGTGATCGCGTGGCCTACACGATCACTCTGCACAACACGGGCGAGGGCGACTGGAACGTCGCCTCGGCTTGGGCGGCGGGTAACCCAGTGACGCTGACCAAGGATCTCACCGACATTCTCGACGACTCCGTGCTCGTTGGGAAGCCGTCGGTGGGAGCCACGATTGAGAACGGCGTGCTGTCTTGGACCGGCGGCCTCGCGGCAGGCAAGTCCCGCTCCATCACCTTCTCGGTGACGGTGAAGAACGTGGCTGACGGCATCGCCACTGACCTGTGGCTCAACGGTACGGCCTGCGCCGCGGGCGACAGCCGCAACCCGGCGCTCCCCGCGAGCACCATCACCGTGTGCCCCGCGCTCGAACTCCCCATCGGTGAGAAATGGCAGATGTCGAAGACGCTGTTCAACGACCAGGGTGCCGAGCTCAACGACATCGCTAGCGTGCGCTCAGGGCAAGAGCTCACCTACGTGGTCTCGGCCTGGGCGGTCGGCGGCTGGCCTGTCCCTGACGTACAGCTCACGGACGACGTATCGCGGGTGCTGCACCTTGCCCAGCTGCAGGGCGACGTGATGCTGCAGGTCGGCAACGGCCCAAAAACAAAGCTTGAGGTGATCGACGGCAAGATTGTCACGCCACGCTTCGAGCTGCCCGGTACGGGCCAAGCGACCATCACCTACACCGTCAAGATTCCCGACGACGTGCACACCGGCACGCTGCTCAACCAGGCGACCGGCACGGCCCTGCCCGGCAGCGGCGCGGCCACCCTGCCCGATCGCTGCGGCACCAATCTGCGGCCCTGTGAAACCGAGCACCGGATCGTGGGCCCGCGGCCCACAATCTCAAAGACCCAGTCAGTGGGGTCGACCGTGACGCGCGGCGACAACATCACCTACAAGGTGCGGGTCACCAATCCCGGGCCCGGATCGTGGACAGCGAAGAACCCGATCTCGGTGATCGACGACCTCGCACGCGTGCTTGACGACGCAACTCTCGTAAATGATGTGATGCTCACGCGCACAGGCGACGCGATCGGCGTCGTCGTTCCCGTCACCGACGGCAAGATCTCCTGGCAGGGGGCGCTCGCCGCGGGTGAGTGGCTCGAACTGACGTACACGGTGAACGTCAACATCGACCGGGGTGGCGGCGACCGCTACCTCGTCAACGAAGCCTGCACGGGGACACCCGGGGCTGAACGCTACTGCGATGACACGTACACCAGCATTCCGCTCGACCCCGCAGAGATCGAGAAGCCCGTCTGGGGCCCTGACGGCGAGGGTTGCGTCGCACCGCCATGGATCAACCTGCCCGTGACCCCGGGCATTGTGTACACGATCTCTGGTGATGTGGTGCCCGGAGGATCGGTAACCGTGACGGCCACCCCGCAGCCCGGCTACGAACTCGTGGTGCCGAAGGACTGGACGCTCGCGGCCGGCGGGCAGAGCGCGAGCTTCACGATCCACTTTGCAACCTGTGACACCAAGAAGTTCGCTGAACCCGAAGTGAAATACACGACTGGCGTCTGCTCGCCCGACGGCAACCACACCCCACCCACCTTCGAGCTCGTCGAAACTGAAGGCATCGACTACTCGTACGTGGGCGAGGTGAAGGCCGGTTCCACCGTGGTCGTCACCGCAACGGCACAAGACGGGTACTGGCTGCGCAACAGTTCAATGGGCCGCCACTGGAGCATCAGTAAAGACGGCAAGACTGCCACGCTGACGATCAACTTTCCCGAGCTCAACTGCCCGCCGACCGAGCCAGGTGAACCGTTGATCTCGCCCGAACGCCCCGTGTGGTCGGGGCCGACCTGTGACGCCCCCAACCGGGAGCCCGAGTTCAGGCTTCCCGTAACACCCGGGCTCACGTACACCTACACCGGCACCGCCGCGGTCGGCTCGTCGATCGTCATCACGGTGACGGCCGACGACGGGCGTAAGCTCGGGCGCGTGGGCGCGCACGGCTGGGTCTTCGCCACTGACGGGCTGAGCGCGACCTTTACGATCACGTTCTACCCGCCGCGCGACTGCGGTGGCGGGTCGGGTGCCGGCGCGGGGAGCACCAGCAACGGTAACGCCGACGGCGAGATTCCGCCGATCGAGGGCGGCGCCGGGGCCGGGGCGACGGGCACTTCGAATGCTGACGGCATTGATCCGGATCCCTTGCCCGGAGACATCGAAATTGCTCCATTGCCGGGCCTCCCAGAACCCGAGTGCGTGGCGGGCGTCGTCACAATGCCCGATCTCACCGTGATTATGGTGCCGGGAGTTTGGTACGACGTGCAGGGCAAGATGGAGCCGGGCGAGACTGTCGTGCTGACCGCGCACACGCTGCCCGGGTACATTCTGCAAGATACCGCGGACTGGATGAAGGGCGACTGGGTGCTCGCGCCGGATCGCAAGAGCGCAACCCGCACGGTCACGTTCCCGTCGCTTGAAGTCCTGTGCGGGCTGCCGGGCGAGAAACCCGAGCAGCCTGGGGAGCCGGGCGAGCCCGAGGTCCCTGAGGTGCCTGAGAAGCCTGAGGTTCCTGAGACGCCTGAGGGGCCTGAAGTACCTGAGGGGCCTGAGACCCCGACGGGCGGGCCGCAGGCGGGCGCCGCGGCAGCCGGGTCGGCAGATGCCGGGGCCGAGGACGGGCCCGAAGGCTCCAGCAGTGATCGCACGCCTCCCGCGGCGAACGCGCTCACGAACACCGGCGGCGCGAGCGGCGCAGTCGCGGCCTCGGTGGGCGCATTCATGCTGCTGCTCGGTGGCGCAGCGGTGGCACTCGCCCGGTTGCGTGCGGTGCGTCGCACGCGCTAGCGTCGCGCGCGATGCTCCGGCCGCTGGGCCTGGACCCGGATCGGATTCAGGTCCAGGCGCAGATCGACCCGGATCGCGCGCTCAGCGTGCGATCCGGGTTGAGGTGAGGACTAGCTTTCTGGGTTTCCTGCGTGCGGGGTGAAGCCCTCACCGAGATCATCTTTGCCCTGTGGGTCTGCTTTCACGCGGAGTAGGCCACGCGGGAGCGGCCGCTCCCTGTCTGATGCGCTGCGCGGGTTTGTGCCTGTGGGGTCCCCGACATGCTGGTCAATCAGCTGAAGGAGCATTGCGGCGCTGACCCCGGTCCCCGCTACTTTGGCGCGTAGCGTCGGGGACCTTTGGAGGCCTTTGAAGAACTGGGCGGCATCTCCTCTCGCACCGGTGAGCCCTTGTTCCCCAATGCGCCAACCTCCGATCGTCTCAGCGTCGTGCTGATCGGCGATGAGCAAGAGGTTATATAGATCGACAAAGTCTTTGCTCATTCCCCGTTGGTTGGCGGCGTAGGCTTTCAGAATAAGCGCATGCTCGACGGTAGGCGTTCGAACTTCGACCAGTAACTCGGAGCCATCGCTCAATGTAACGGTGAGGACGTGTGTGACCCAGTTTCCTGCCAGCGCGAGGCTGAGGCCAGGAACGCTGTCGAAGCCGCGACCGCCAAGTTCGGTGTTTGAGGTGAACCGACCGGTGCTGGAAGGAATCAGTAGATCGATGACCCTGTTGTTTCCGACGCGGTATCTGTTTCCAGATTCTGGGTCGTAACCCGCCTCAATTAGGCGCTCGTGAAGGGTGCCTGCGCTCGCAAGCTGTACTGAGATCGCTGTATCGACATCGAGCGTGTGCCGGATGATGATGCCGGACGAAGGGAATGCCTCGGTGTGTAGGTTCACCATCAGGCCACCCACCACCCGCACGTCCTCCATGTCTCGGGTGATCGTGGAGATATCTTGAAGCGCCTGAAACGCCTGATCTTCAGCATTGGACGTGCTGAAGGTGGCATAGTTTTTGGTGATCAAGATATCCAACCCTTCAGAGTGCGCGCTCGTAGTTGTTTGATTGCTTCATCGGCGTCGTTGCCCCCTACGGCGCGCAGGTCCCACGCGGCAATGAGCGGGTCGGCCACCTCAGTGCCCCATGCTGCGGCCGTGGCGAAGATCGTTTGGTCGGCGGGTATGACGAGCTGCGTATTTGACTCGCTCTTGGTCGCTGGCGCAAACCCCAATTCGCTCATGTCGAGCGGCGTATCCGCGTAGGCGATGAGACCTTGCGGTATGCGCCATGGTGCGATTGTGTCTGCTGCGCCGTCTGCGGAGAGGATCACGTGAGGTTTGAGTCCACGGACCTGCTCATTGAAGGGCCGCATGGAGTACCAGTAGGTGCGAACCCCTGCAGGGCCGGGATACTCCCGCATGAATGCGTTCCAGAGTGCTCCCGGGCTTCGAGGGGTCCATGAGCCTTGCGTTTTGGTTACGAGGTCACCAAGTTTGGCGAGCATCATGGACACTGCTGCTTGGCTAGTTCCAGTTTGCTCGGCAAGCCGCGCCTGCGTGCGACGTTGATCAGGAATGAGGAGCGCTCGCATGAGTGCGTACCTTCCCCAGGGGACTCGACCGCGAGCCTTGGCCGGAGCGGGCGCAGCGCGAGTAATACCGTGATTTGGGAACACCTGGAGTCCATCCTCCGTTGCCAGTGCTGCGCCCGGGGTTGAACGTACCGCCAATACGACGCGTTCCGAAGCCCGTGGCACCACGAACATGGTGACGTGCTCCTGCGCCTCACCCGCAGCCTGGACGAGCTGCACCTTGGATGGTGCCTGGTTCTGGCGAACCAGGAGGACTGAACGTGACGTGCCACCCCATTCTGCAAGCAGAGTCGTCGGGCCCAGCGCATGGGTCATGAACCCTTCCCTAGTGAGCAGGTCGGCAGGATCGATGATCATGGTGCCCTTCGAAATATTAGCTAAATGATAACTTCACTAATTAGCTTATATATTGAAGTCTAGGGCACTTCTTGATCAGGTCAAGGGAGGGCGTGCTCGCACTCATTCACTGACTACGCGAGCGGTGCCCCCGCCTGCTGGGCGTAGAGCCGGATCGCGCGCTCGGCGTCTGCGACCGTGATGCTGCCGCCCGCCACGATGTGCAGCCCAAATGCGTCTTCGAGCGCGACGAAGTTCATTGCGATGTCGTCGATGGGGCCGGCGAGCGTGAAGTCACCGGCCTCGACCCCCTCCGCCAGGATGCCGCGGTAAAGCGCGAGCTGTTCTTGGTAGAGCCGTTGCACGAGCTCGTCGTGCAGCGGCGACTTGCCCGCGAGCACATCGAACTCGTACAGCAGGCGCATGAGCGCATCGTCTGGCCCACTTGGTAGGCCGGCCGTGATGGCGGCATCGAGTTTTGCTGCCGCCCCAGTCTCGCGGGCGACGAGCGCCGCGCGCTCCGATCCGACGCGAGCCATACCGGCCGCGTGTGCCTCGACCAAGATCGCGTCGAGATCGTCGTAGTAATAGAGCAATGCGCCGCGGGTAACCCCGGCCTGATTGGCGACGTCGGTGAGTGAGAGCTTGCGCAGGCCGCGATCCGCCGCCGCGTCGAGGGCTGCCTGCACCACTTCGATGCGTCGCTGGTGCTGGGTGCTGGGTCTCGCCATGCAGCCAGTATGCCAGTTGCGTGTCGTTCCAGGCCGAGCCGCAAGGATTATTTGACATTCGAGTAAATTAATTTACTCTGGAGTAAAAGAACCCGCTGTGCAGCGGTGCGCACCGCCGCTCACCTGCGCGGCACAACCTCACAGGAGCAGACATGGCAGTCGACACCCTCTTCACCGGCGGGCGTATTCGCACCTTCGACGCGGCTCAGCCGTGGGCCGAAGCGCTGGGCGTGACCGGTGACCGCATCACCTATGTGGGCTCTGCCGCCGACGCCCCCGCGGCGCGCAACACGGTGCAGCTCGAAGGGCGCCTGCTCACCCCGGGCGTCGCCGACACCCACAACCACCTGCTGCTCGGCTACGACGACCTCGCCGTGAGCCTCGACCAGGTGCAGAGCCTCGACGTGGTGCGCGCCCGCATCGCTGAGTTCGCTGAGAGCCACCCAGAGCTCGACTGGATCTGCGCCGAGAACGCGCTCTACTCGGTCGTCGAGGGCCGCCGCCCGCACGCTGATGACCTGGTGGGGGTGACCGACCGCCCGGTCTTCATCACCACCTACGACCAGCACTCGGTCTGGCTGAACCGCCCCGCGCTCGCCAAACTCGGTATTTTGAACGGTGCACCGATCGCCTGGGGCAACCCCGAGAAAGACGCGGCGACGGGGGAGCCCACGGGGTGGATCACCGACTTCTACACCCGAGCCATGACGATCGACGGCCTCGCCGAGCTGCAGCGCGACATTCCCATGTACTCGCCCGATCGCCGCTACCGCAAGATCACCAACAGCCTCGACATGGCCGCCAGGTTCGGCATCACCACGGTGGTAGAGCCGCAGGTGCCGCTCGCCGAGCTCGACCTGTTTGCCCGCGCCGAGCGTGAGGGCAAGCTCACTTCGCGCACGATCGCCGCGATCTACCACCCGGTGGGCGCCGACGGCGACTTCCGTGCCAACATCACGGACGCGATCAAGAACACGCCCCAGCACGAGCGCTTCAAGCTCGGCCCCGTGAAGCTCTACGCCGACGACGTGATCGAGCCACATACTGCGGCCATGATCGAGGACTACGCGAACAAACCCGGCCACCGCGGTCACACCAGCCTCGAGTCGACCGAGTTCAAGAAGCTGTTCATCGAGCTCGACCGCCTCGGCTACCAGGTGCACACCCACGCCATCGGCGACCTCGGTATTCAGCTCACGCTCGACTCGATCGAGGCCGCGCTCAAGGCCAACGGCGCCCGCGACGCCCGCCACGGCATCGTGCACATCGAGTGCCTCGCACCACAGGACCTCGCACGCTTCAAGCAGCTCGGCGTTGTCGCCGCGATGCAGCCCCGCCACGCGTCCCCCGATCTCGTTGCCGGTACCTGGATGGAAAACGTGGGCGAGGCCCGCTGGGATCGCGCCTGGCGCTTCAAATCGATGATTGACTCGGGCGCCCGCGTCACCTTCTCGAGCGACTGGCAGGTCGGCGAAATGGACCCCCTCGTCGGTATCTACAGCGCCATGACGCGTGCGCGCCTTGACGGCTCCGACGCGTGGACCGTGGGGGAGCGGCTCGACCTCGACCGCGCCCTCGAGGCGTACACGAAGGGCGGTGCCGACGCGTTTCACCACGAGGGCGCGCTCGGCACGCTCAGCGTCGGCAAGCTCGCCGACATCGTCGTCTGGTCGGGCGACCTCTACGGCATGGAGCCCGCCGAGATTCTCGCGCAGCACGTCGACCTGACGGTCGTCGGAGGGCGAGCGATTCACGACGCCCGAGGAGAGATGGGTGGCGCTGCGGCGGCGGCCCGCATGCAGGATCCGGCGGGCGCCGGCCAGTCGTGCGGCGAACCCCACGGACACAGCCACAGTCACTAGTGGATCCTGCGACTCCTTCGTCGCGCAGGATGACGAAGGGGTAGCTCCGCTCACGCCCACTGATCCGATCCCCGAGCCGACATAGATGCCCCAGTTTGTTTGCTTTAGGGCTTTCTAAAGCAAACAGACTGGGGCATCTGTAGGGCCCGCCAGCCCGCAGCAAACTACAACTTTCGAACAGCACAACGAAGTGAAAGAAGTCAACATGTCTACCTTGCCCACCCGATCCGGAGTCGCCGCGGGCGATGACCAGATCGCGCACGCAGTCGCCCACAAGCCGGGCCAACTGAGGCGCACGCTGAAGTTGCGTCACCTCGTGTTCATCGGCCTCGCCTACATGGCGCCGCTCGCGGTGTTCGACATGTTTGGCATCGTCGCCGATGAGACGGGAGGGCACGTGCCGCTCGCCTACCTTGTCGTGATCGTCGCGGTGCTGTTCACGGCGTTCAGCTATTCGCGCATGGTGCGGTTCTTTCCGATCGCGGGGTCGGCGTACACGTACGCGAAGGAGGCGATCAACGCTCACCTCGGGTTTCTGGTGGGCTGGGTGGCAACCCTTGACTACCTGCTGCTGCCCATGATCAACGCGATTCTGTCGGCGATCTACATGGGCGCCGTTTTCCCCGACGTGCCGTTCTGGGTGTGGGTGCTGCTGACGATCACAGTCTGCACCGTGCTGAACCTCGTGGGTGTGAAGCTCGCGGCGAGCATGAACATTTTGCTCGTCGGTATTCAGCTTGTCGTCGCCGTCGTCTTCGTGGTGCTCACGATCGTGAACATCAACAGCGGAGCCAACGGCGCCGAGTTCACGATGGTGCCGTTCTTCTCGAGCGACGTGCAGGGCCGCTGCGATCACCGCCGGCGCCGCGATCCTCGCCCTGTCGTTCCTCGGCTTCGACGCGGTGTCGACCCTCGCCGAAGAAGCCGAACGGCCCGAGCGCGACATTCCCCGCGCCATCTTCATCATCATCTCGGTCGCCGGCGCCTTCTTCATCACCGTCACCTACGTGATGCAGACCTTGTTTCCCGACGTCAGCCTGCTCGGCGACATTGTTGGAGCGTCGCCCGAAATGGCGAAGTACATCGGCGGCGCTGCGTTCCAAGCAATCTTCGTAGGCGGCTACATGATGGCCGTGCTCGGCTGCGGCATCACGCAACAAATGAGCGCGGCCCGGCTGCTCTATGCGATGGGCCGCGATGGCGCACTGCCCAGGCAGCTTTTCAGCCGGATCAACCCGCGCACGGGCGTGCCCGTCGCGAACGTGTTGATCGTCGCGTTGATCGCCCTCACCGGGCTCTTCGTCGACCTGGACCAGGCCGCCTCGATGATCAACTTTGGTGCGTTCATCGCGTTCACGTTTGTGAACCTGTCGGTGATCTTCGTGTTCTTCAGGTTCTTGAAGCGGCGCGGGGCGGGGGCCTGGCTCGGATTTGTGGTGGTGCCCGCGATCGGCGTCGTGATCAACGTGTGGCTGTGGGCGAGCCTCGACACCGTGTCGATGATCATCGGGTTCAGCTGGCTCGCGGTGGGCGTCGCCTACTTGCTGATGAAGACGCGCGGTTTCAGGGCGCCAGCGCCCGACCTCACCGGCCCGATCAACATCAGCATGTACGAGTAGGGAGCCCGCTGGCGGCCGGGAGCGCCGGCGGCCGGGAGCGCCGGTTCCCGGCCGCACTACTCGGCTCTACTCGAACGGGTTGACCGTCCTATTGCCTTCTTCGGGGTGGCGAATCAGCGCAGGGTCCGACATGCCCTTGCGCGGGTCTTCGTCGCCGTTGAACGTGTCGGTCGCGCCGTCCATCACCGGCTCATCGACGGTGTCCTCCTGTGCGACGGAGCTGTCTTTGTTGTCTTTGTTGTCATTGCTGGGGTGTTTGGTGTCGTTCATGTGATCCACTTTCTGTATTAGTTGAGGACGATGATGCCAGCGTTCAGCGAGGCGGCGAAGATCAGCCACAGCAGGTATGGCACGAACATCCAAGCCGCAGGGCGTGAGATTGGCATGGTGATCGCGATGAGTCGAATGACGACGACGATGAGTGCCACGATGACGACGAGCGCCGCCCACCAGGCGATGGCGCCGACGAGCGGAAAGCTGGCGAAAAACAGTGGTGTCCACAATCCGTTGAGCACGAGCTGCACCGCGAAAAGTCGCAATTGGTGTTGAGCGCGGCTCGGCTGCCCGGCCGCCGCATACCCCGCCCGCCAGATGAGAAAGCCGGCGATCGCGATCAGCGCGTACAGCGCGGTCCAAGCTGGGCCAAACACCGCGTTGGGTGGGCTCCAGGGCACCTTATTAACAGAGGCGTACCAGCCGTCAGTGTGCGGAATCGTGGCGATGGAACCGAGGGCCGCGACCGCTGTGACCGCCACGAGAAATAGTGCGGCGACACCAATCTGTCTGGTAATAGGGGGAGTGGGGTGCGCCATAGGGGTACCAGTTTCTAGGGGTTGAACGGCCGTTGTCGCCGACGCTAGCAACCGTGAATCTGCTGGCACCACAGTCCCCGCCAGATTTGTGAAATCACAAGATCACGACCGCGCCAAAGCCCAAACAACCGCGGTGCACCACAAACTTTGTGACAACAGAGCTCTTGTCACGACGCGCATGTGATGGGTGGGCGAGACGAGACCTCAAGCCGACCGGGCTTGTCGCATCCATGACACATTCTTTATTGTGTCATTCGTGACACATCGCGTATTGTTTCATGTATGACACACGAAAACGGGGTGTTGCGCCGCCGCATGTACTCGGCCCGGGGGATTGGGGCGTTCGTAGCAGAACGGCGCGAAGAGCTGGGGCTGACGCAACAGCAGCTGGCAGACCGCGCTGGCGTAAGCCGTGCATGGGTGGCGCGGTTCGAGCGCGACGGCTCATCGGCGGTACTCTTTCGGGTGATGGACACCCTCGAGGTTCTGGGGGTCTCCATGAACATGGAGTTTGGGTCGGTGGGCGATGATTGAGCTAGACGCCTACCTCGACGGACTGCTGATTGGAACGGTTGTTCAGACTGATGGCGGGTCAGTGAATTTCACTTACGACCCTGAGTATCAGCAATATGAACGAACACCGCTGTCACTTTCCATGCCGCTCGAGCGTTCTCGACATGGCAATAAGGCCGCCAGCGCATTCCTTGCTGGCCTGTTGCCAGATAGCGAAGGACGCCTCAAAGCACTCGGGCAGAAGTACCAGGTGAACTGGAAGAACCCTGTTGCCCTGCTGCAGCACGTTGGAGCTGACGCGGCGGGCGCGATTCAGCTGTTGCCGTCTGGCATGCGGGGAACAGATGCCGCTACACGGCAAAATGATGTGACCGTGCATAGCGACGCGGAGTTTGCGGCGATGATCGCAGACATCATTCGCAACTTCGTATCTCAGCGATACGACCGAGAGCTTCGGGGCGGCGTATGGCACAGACTGCACCAAGAAGACCTGTGCCAGGCGCTGTCGGTGATGCCCGACAGAAAGGAAGCGGCGCAGAAGTCCAGCTAGCGCCGCTGTACGACTTGGGCAGCCACGCAGCTTACTCTTCAGTAAATGGAGCCGCTCTCGAGCTCGCAATGTCGATTGATGGGGAATACCGTATCCAATCGGTTGGCGCTGAGCAGCTGGCGCGAGCAGCGAGACCGTTCGGGATCGGTGAAGACGAAGCTCGAGAAATAGCAGGATCATTTTTTAAAAACACGGCTGCAGCGTTTGCGGTGGCTGGTGACGAGGCACGTCGTCTCCCGGGACTCGACGATAACGGGAGCAAACGGTTTATCGACCGGCTCGTTGACGCGACAGCCGAATATTCAGAAGCGAGAGGCTGGATCGATCGTAAGACCTACTTCGGCTAGATGTACCACCGCGCACACGGGATAGGGTGAGAGCGCACTAGTCGCATGCCCAAAGGAGTAGCCCGCGTGAAGATTCTGGTGGTCGAAGACGACGACCGTATGGCCGATGCGCTGCTCGCGTTTCTCGGCCGCGCCGGTTACGCCACCGTACGCGCCGCCAACGGGGCGCAAGCGCTCGAGCTGCTCGGCGCCGACACCGAGGCAGTGCTGCTCGATCTTGGTTTACCCGACATCGACGGCATCGACGTGTGCCGCCGCATTCGCAGCGTCTCGGGGGTGCCCATCATCATCGCCACCGCCCGCAGCCAGGTCGAAGAACGCATCAAGGGTCTGCACGCGGGCGCCGACGACTTCGTCGTGAAACCCTACGATGTGCGCGAACTCATGGCCCGGCTCGAAGCCGTTACGCGGCGCAGCCGCGCCATGCCCACCCATGACGGCCCAGAGTCGAGCCTCACCCTCGAGGGCATGCACGTCGACTTCACCAACAGGCTCGTGCTCATCGACGGCGCCCCCGTCGAGCTCACCCCCAAAGAGTTCGATGTGCTCGCGATCCTCGCAAGGTACCCCGGCGTGGTGATGCCGCGCGACCGCATCATTCGCGAGGTGTGGGGCACCGACTGGACCGGGTTCAACCGCTCCCTCGAAGTGCATGTGGCATCGATCCGGCGCAAAACTCAGCGCGATTGGCTCATTGCGACCGTACGCGGCGTGGGCTACCGCCTGACCGGGGTGTGACGGTGAGGGGCCGGCTCATCACCCTCTTCTTGGCGCCGCTCGTCGCCCTGTTGCTGGTGCTCGGTGGGGCGTTCGCCTGGACCTCGGCGCGCAGCATCGCGCAGGAGTTCACGAGCCAGCAGGTCGATGACCTGAGCTACTTTCTCGTGAGTGCGCGCCAGGCGCTCAAGAGCGACAGCACCGCGAGCCTCGCGGGCGAGCTGGCCCGCTACAGCGAACTGTACGGGGCAAGCGTCGCGGTCTATCACCGCTCGGGAACAGAGTTTGTGGCGCGTGGGCCTTTGCCCAGCGAGGTGAGCGACCAGGTCGATCTCGCCCTGTCGGGGCGCCGCAGCGAGCCGGTGCAGCCGGTGCTGCCGTGGGCGCTAGGGCCCGCGACGGTTGTCGAGCCGGTGTTCTCAGACGGCAGGGTGATTGGGGCGGTCGTGATCTCGACGCCGGTTGACGGCCCCCGCACCGCCGTGATTAACCAGTGGCTGCTGCTCGCCGCCGCGAGCCTCGTGCTCATTATCTTGTGCTTGTTCGTGATCTTGCGGCTCGTGCGCTGGGTGCTGCAGCCGATGCTGCGCGTCGACAGCGCGATGGCCGCGATCGAGCAGGGCGAAATGGGCGCCCGCATCGACGACGACACTGGTCCCCCCGAAATGCAGCGCATGATTCGCATGTTCAACAGCATGGCCGACGAGATCGAACGTGTGATCGCGCGGCAGCAGGAGTTCGCGCTCAACGCGTCACACGAGCTACGAAACCCGCTCGGCGCGCTGCTCTTGCGCGTCGAATACCTCGCGACGGGGCTCGACGAAACCTGGGACGACGACGTCGAAAAGACCCGGGAAGAAGGGCAGCGCATGGCACGCATTCTCGATACGCTGCTCACCATGGCACGCACCCAACGCCGCGACGAGGCCCTTGCGCCCGTAGACCTCGCGGTGCTGGCACGCGACCGGGCCGCCGCCTGGCAGTCTGTCGCCCGCGAGCGCGGCGTCGCGATCACGGTGCAGGTGGGTGTTGGTGGTGCTGGTGGTGCCGGTGGTGCCGGTGGTGCCGCCTGGGGGCGCGTCGTCACTGACCGCACCGCCGTCGAGAGCGCGCTCGATGGCGTCATCGACAACGCCCTCAAATTCGCACCGCGCGGCACCGCGATCGAGGTCGCGGTGAGCACCCCGGGGGTCGGCGGTGCCGGTGCCGCAGGCGCGGGTGCCGCGGGCGCGGGTGCCGCGGGCGCTGGCTACGAGCTGTCAGTGCGCGACCGGGGCCCAGGCCTCACCGAGGACGAAATCGGTCACGCGACCGACCGGTTCTGGCGCAGCTCGCGCGATCAAAATATCTCCGGATCAGGCCTCGGCCTCGCCATCGCCCACGATCTACTGCGGGCACTCGGGGGCGGGGTGCTCGTCACCTCTCCCGAGGGAGGCGGGCTACGGGTGGCGCTGCAGCTGCCTGAGGCGCCGCCCGCTGGGTTACCCCTGGCGGGAGTGGCGACGCCCACGGAGTCATTGGTGGCGACCTCGGATGCGACCTCTGTGGAGCCGCGCGTCAGGAAGCAATCGTGAGGCGCGCGGGCAGGGCGCTCGCCGCAGCACTCGGGGTGCTTGTCGGGCTCGCGGGCCTGGCGGCCGGCGGGCTCACGGGGTGCAGCGCCGGTTCAGCCGGTTCAGCCGGTGCAGACGGTTCAGCCGGTGCGAGTAAACCAAGCGGCGCGGGTGGCTCTTCATACGTGATCGCGGGCGGCGGCCGCGCGGGGGTCTACTACAACTACGGCGACGAGCTGGCAGGGGCCGCCCGAGAATCACTCGGCCTCGACATTCAAGTCGCACAAACCCAGGGTTCGGTCGACAACCTGCTGCTCGTGAACTCTGGGCAGGCGCTCATCGGGTTCGCGCAGGGCGACACCGCCGCCGATGCCGTCGCGGGTATTGGTGCCTTCACCGAACCACTGCCGATCACCGCGCTCGCCCGTGTCTACGACGAGCACGTGCAAGTGGTGGTGCCTGAGGACTCTGACGTGCGAGAGCTCGCAGACCTGCGAGGCCACACCGTGTCGCTCGGCGCCGAAAACTCTGGCGTGCACGTGATCGCGACGCGTCTGCTCGAAGCGGCCGGCGTGGAGCCGAGTGAGGTAGCGGGGCCTGCGCTCGGGCTTGACGCGTCACTCACAGCGCTCGAAGCGGGCGACATCGACGGCTTCTTTTGGGTGGGCGGGTTGCCCACGCCCGGCATCGTCCAGTTGGCAAACGACCTGCCGATCAGGCTGCTCGAAGTGCCGCCCGACATCGTTGACCGGGTGAACGAAGGCCACGCGGGCGTCTACCGCAGCGCCGACTTCGCGGCGGGCACCTATGGCATCGAGCACGAGACCGCGACGATGTCGGTGCCCAACTACCTCATTGCCCAAGAAGCGGCTCCGAAGGAGCTGATCCGGAACCTGCTGGGGGTACTCTTCGAGGAGCGCGGTGCGATCGCGACGCGCGTGCGTGCGGCGGCCTTTCTTGACCGCAGGCAGGCGATTTTCACCGAGCCGGTGCCGCTGCACTCGGGCGCGACCGAGTACTACCGGGCAGCCCGCCGCTAGCCGGGTTTGTTCGCTAGTATTTGGGTCATGAGCGCGAGGTCGGGCAAGGACTCACGGTGCTGCAAGCCGGTATCAATTCAACGGCGTTGGATCAGCCGGGTCGACCGTGACAGGCCCGCTGCGCAGGAATACGAGGAGTGGTTGAGTTCGTTATCGCCATTCGCGCGGCGTCACGAAGAAGGCGAACAAGACGACTTGTTTGAAGCTGCTGCTTACGGTGAACTTGAAGATACGGGCGACCAGCGCACGCCCATTAAACCGATCGTAAAAGATCCAGAAATGTATGAGCTGCGCCGCACTGCGCTGCGCAAAAAGCTTCGTTTTTATCATGGCGAGCCGCCTTCTCTCCCAGACGTATTGTTGCGTGTTCATCGTCATATCAAGGTGGATGGCAAAAGCCAAGAGGTTGAGATTCGATTTGCTGCATGCAGGTACGACTTGCTCACCGGCGAGAGAGCAGATTGAGTGCTCATGCTTCACAACCTTAAGGTTGTGAAGGTAGGGTTGTCGGTATGGCATGGCAAGTAACAGATCTCTCAGACGACCTTGCGCTGGTGCGGCCCAGAGCCAAGGTTCTTGCTCGTGAGCACCGCGAACTGAAAGCAAAGCTGGTTGAGATTCGCCGTGATGCGCGGCTCACTCAGGGAGACATCGCGGATCGCATGGGGGTTTCGCAACAGGCCGTTTCAAAGTTTGAACACTACGACTCAGACCCGAGACTATCGACCGTTCGCCGGTATGCTTCGGCGGTCGGTGCACTCATAGAGCATGTCGTTGAGGTGGACCGTGGGCAATCAGTGCAGATGGCTGCGTCGCGGTCTCCTTGGGCGCAAGGTACCTCTTCGACGAGTGTCATGCCGATCACCAATGGTTTGCAATCGACCTATGCCTTGGATTCCGTTCCGAAACAATGGGTGGCTGCCAAGACTCGTCGGTCAGACTTCGCGTTGGCACGCTGATGAGCGAACTAGGAGACGCTGACCTGGCGCTGGTGCGCGACCTTATTAACAACTCGGCACTTGACGGTATCGAATTTCATGAAATCTCTGCCCAACGATACGATGGGGCCTCGATTGGTGACGCGAATCAAAATGGTGACGTAGAGTTCAGTTTTCAGCGTCGCGCAGATCAAGAGTCTTTTGGTATCAGAGCCCACGCGTCGCTTCACTTAGCGTTTGGTGAGGCGACAGTAACTGTCGCTGCTACCTACAGGATTCTCAACGGGGAGACTCCAACTGAGCGACAGGTTGAGCTTTTTGCGAACGAAGTCGCAATCATGGCGATGTTTCCATACGTACGTGAGGGACTCGCGAGCGCCACGGCGAGAGTGTTTGGTGTCCCTGTCATGTTGCCAACAGCTGAACGAGGGCAGCTGGGCTTTGAAGTGGAGTAGCTCGCGCCCTTTGTCCGTTTTTTAGTACACGAAGCGCGCGAACCTCAAGATTCGCTCAAGACGAGTCTCAAGATACGCCCAAGGAGCGTGACGCCTGGGGTGCACCCTCCCTACGGTGGGGTCTGATCGATTCAACGGTGAACGCTCGACCGCACTCAAAGCTCTAGCTGTGCCAGTGCCACCATTGCCGCCACCCAAGAGTCGTCGCAAGTTAGCAGACAAGCAGACCGGCAGTGCATCTTCGCGCACCACGCGACAGATCATGATTCTTAAGGTGGAGATCAGATGGGTACGAGCGAACCGCTTGTCGTCGTTGAGAACGTGCAAAAGCACTACGGCGAATTTCAGGCCCTCACCGACATTAATCTTTCGATCGACCGGGGCGAGGCCGTAGTCATCATCGGGCCGTCGGGCTCGGGCAAGTCAACGCTGTGCCGCTCGATTAACCGTCTCGAGACGATTACGAGCGGGTCGATTCGCGTTGATGGCCGCGAGCTGCCAGCCGAGGGCAAAGCTCTCGCCAAGCTGCGCGCCGAAGTGGGCATGGTGTTTCAGTCGTTCAACCTGTTCGCACACCTCACGATTCTCGAAAACGTCACGCTCGGGCCGATCAAGGTGCGCGGGCTCAGCAAGGCCGACGCCGAGCGTGAGGCGATGGCGCTGCTCACGCGCGTGGGCGTCGACAAGCAGGCCGCGAAGCTGCCGGCGCAGCTGTCTGGCGGGCAGCAGCAGCGCGTTGCGATCGCCCGGTCGCTCGCCATGCACCCCAAGGTGATGCTGTTCGACGAGCCGACAAGCGCGCTCGACCCCGAGATGATCAACGAGGTGCTCGACGTGATGGTCGGCCTCGCCAAGGAGGGCATGACGATGATCGTCGTCACCCACGAGATGGGCTTCGCCCGCAAGGCTGCCGACCGCGTCGTGTTTATGGCCGACGGCCAGATTGTCGAGGAAAACACCCCCGACGAGTTCTTCACGAACCCGCAGACGACGCGCGCCAAAGACTTCCTGTCCAAGCTCATCACCAACTAAATATTCGTGCCGGATCGTGCCGCGCGCACACCGAGCACTCGCTACATTTCACCCAGATTCACCTCTCGAAAGGAATGGCAACATGCGATTCAAGAAAACTCTCGCCGCCGTCGGCTTTCTCGCCGCGGCAGCGCTCACGCTCACGGGCTGCAACAGCGGCACCCCCGGCGACTCGGGTAGCAGCGAAGGCTCAGGCACCGAGACCGAGGTCGTCGAAGACGTCGCTCTTGAGGGCAGCCCCACATTCGACAAAATGGTCGAGCGCGGCAAGGTTGTTATTGGTGTCAAGGAAGACCAGCCTGGCCTCGGCTACCTCGACAACGTAACCGGCGAACGCAGCGGCTTCGACGTCGACATCTCGCGCTGGATCGCGGGTGCGCTGGGCTTTGACGAGAGCAAGATCGAGTTCAAGCCGATCGCGTCGGCCAACCGTGAGCAGGCCATCGTCAACGGTGACGTCGACTACTACGTTGGCACCTACTCGATCAACGATAAGCGCAAGGAAGACATCGACTTCGCGGGCCCCTACTTCATCACCGGCCAGGGCCTGCTCGTGCGCCAGGGCGACACCGACTACCAGTCGCTCGACGAGCTCGAGGGCAAGACCGTGTGCTCGGCGACCGGCTCAACGCCGATTCAGAACATCAAGGAGAACTTCCCGGGCATCAAGACGCAAGAGTTCGACCTGTACTCGGCTTGCGTTGAGAACCTCGTGAACGGTCAGGTTGACGCGGTCACCACCGACCAGGCGATCCTCATCGGCTACGCCGCACAGGATCCCGAGAACCTGATGGTCACCAGCGGTCCGCTCATGACCGAGGAGCTGTACGGCGTGGGCCTGCCCAAGGGTGACGATGTGCTGCGCGCGTTCATCAACGATCTCTTCACCGACGGCAACGCGACCTGGCAGCAGATCTTTGACGACAACCTGGGCGACTCGGGCATCAAGGTGACCCAGCCTGAGGTTGACGCGTACTAACCCATAGTTGCGGGGCGGGCGCTGCCCGCCCCGCACACTGACCTCACGGTCTCAAGACCGCCGAGGTCTCAAGACCACACAAGCGTAAGGAGGAGGACGGGTGGACGTCATCTTCGGCAACCTCGACCTCTGGGGTATCGCCATCAAGAACACGTTGATCGTGTTCTTCGCGGGCGGCGTGCTCGCGCTCGGGCTCGGTGTGCTGGTGGGCGCAATGCGCGTCTCACCCGTGCCCATCGCGCGGGCCGTGGGCACGCTCTACGTCAACATCATTCGCAACACACCGCTCACGCTCGTGTTCTTCTTCTTCGTACTCGGGTACCCCGCGCTGGGGCTCGGCAAGATGAGCCCGCTCGTGCTGGGAATCCTCGCGATCGGCATCTACACCGCGACCTATGTCGCAGAGGTGCTGCGCGCGGGCATCAACACTGTGCCGGTGGGCCAGGCAGAAGCGGCCCGCGCGATCGGGCTGCCGTTCACGCAGGTGATGGGCATCGTGGTGCTGCCACAGGCGTTTCGCTCGGTCGTGCCCCCCATGATGAGCGTGTTCATAGCGCTACTCAAAAACACGACCGTTGCGGCAGGGTTCTCAGTGTCAGAGCTCGCCGCGCTGCGTGCCACCGTGAACGACGCGGCGGGCCGCCCCGGTAACCCGATGGAAGTGCTCTTGTGGGTGGCGCTCGTGTTCGTCGTGCTCGTGTTCATCTTGAGCTTCGTGCAAAACCGCCTTGAGAAGAAGTGGAGGATCGTGCGATGACTTCTGTTCTGTACGACGTCCCCGGGCCGAAGGCGATTGCGCGCAACCGTGTGCTCGCGGTCGTGACCGTGATCGTGGTCGCCGCGCTCTTGGGCTTCATCATCTACCGGTTCGCGCTGTCGGGCCAGTTCTCAGCACAAAAGTGGGGCATCTTTACCTACTCGACGATTTGGGTGCAGATTTTCCAAGCGCTCGGCAAAACCCTCGCGGCCTTCGGGCTCGCAGCGGTGCTGAGCCTCGTCGTCGGTTTCGCGCTCGCGATCGGGCGGCTGTCTGACCACCGCTTTGTGCGCGTGCCGTTCATGGCGGTCACCGAGCTGTTTCGCGCGGTGCCGGTGCTCGTGATGATGATGCTGCTCTACTACGGTCTACCGTCGGTGGGCGTGAAGATGGACCCCTACTGGGCGGTCGTCATCGCGCTCGTGGTCTACAACGGGTCGGTGCTCGCCGAGGCTCTGCGCGCCGGCATTGAGTCGCTGCCGCGCGGCCAGAAAGAGGCCGGCTATTCGATCGGCCTGCGCAAGAGCGGCGTGATGGCCCTGATCCTGCTCCCTCAGGCGGTGCGGGCGATGCTGCCCGTGATCGTGGCCCAGCTCGTCGTCACGATGAAAGACACCGCCCTCGGGTTCATCATCACCTACCCCGAGCTGCTGTATTTGGCGAAGCAGCTCAGCAGCAACGTGCAGTTTGGGCGGCCGCTTTTGCCGTCGGCGTTCGTCATCGGCGGCATCTACATTCTGATGTGCCTCATTCTGTCGGGCATCGCGAAGTGGCTCGAGGGGCGCACACACCGCGGCCCCAAGTCCACGGGCGGCACGCCCACCACCACTGTCCCGGTGCAGCCGGGTGACCCGCGCCTCGTCGAAGGCACGGTCACCGAGGTGATCGCGGTGCAGGGGGAGCGCTAGATGCGAGTGCGCCTGTGATCGCCCAGACCGTCCAGTTTCTGCCCGCCGAGGCAGACTGGACGGTCATCGCGTTGCTCATCGCGGCCGGTTTCGCGGCGGGCTGGGTCGACGCGGTCGTGGGCGGCGGCGGCCTACTGCAGCTCCCGGCGCTGCTGCTCGCCCCGGGTGTGACCCCGGTGCAGGCGCTTGCGACCAATAAGCTCGCTTCGGTGTTTGGCACCGCGACGAGCAGCGTCACCTACTACCGTGCGGTGAAACCGAGCCTGCGACGTACCTGGCCCATGGCGGTCATCGCTCTCGCCGGATCTTTTGCGGGCGCCTCTGTCGCTTCGGCGCTGCCCGCCCACCTGTTCAAACCGATCATCGTGTGCGCACTGGTCGCCGTGGCGCTCATCACGCTGTTTAAGCCAGCGCTCGGTGCCGTCACACGTCTCAAGCACCGCGGGTCGAAGCACACGATGATCGCGTCTGCTGCGGGCGCTGCGATCGGGTTTTACGACGGCGTGCTCGGGCCTGGCACCGGCGTGTTTTTGGTGATCGCGCTCGTGGGGCTGCTCGGTTACGACTTTCTACAGTCGAGCGCGCAGGCCAAGATCGTCAACCTGGCGACGAACGTGGGGGCGCTCTTGTTCTTCATTCCGCTAGGCGCGGTGCTGTGGCCGCTCGGGTTAGCGATGGCGCTCGCCAATATCGCGGGCAGCTTTATCGGTGCGCGCATGGCGATCGCGAAGGGCGCCAAGTTTGTGCGCGTACTGTTTCTGCTCGTGGTGGCCGTGCTCGTCGTCAAACTCGGTTACGACATGTGGGCCGAGCGCGCTACATCGTAAGAAGCACCTTGCCGCGGTGCTCGCCCGAGTCGAAGTACGTGTGAGCCGCGCGGGCCTCGGCCAGTGTGAACGTGCGGTCGACGGGCACCTGCAGTTTTGCAGCCTCCACGAGCGGCCACACCCGCTCGCGCACCTGTGCGATGATCTCAGCCTTCTCGGCGAGCGGGCGCGCCCGCAGCGACGTCGCAAAGACGCCCGCCCGCTTGGTGAGCAGTGCACCCAAGTCGAGTTCGCCGACACGGCCGCCGCCCAGACCAATGACGACGAGCCGGCCGCCTGTCGCGAGCGCCTGCACGTTCTGCGGTAGGTATTTCGCTCCCACCACGTCGAGAATCACGTCGGCCCCGTGGCCGCCCGTGATCTCGTGTGTGCGCTCGGCAAACGATTCGGTGCGGTAGTTGATCGTGTGAAGCGCGCCGTGGTCGCGCGCCCACGCCAGCTTCTCGTCGGTCGATCCGGTCGCGATGGTGCGTGCGCCCGAGGCGGCCAGGTACTGCAGTGCGAAGGTGCCGATGCCGCCCGAGCCGCCGTGCACGAGCACCCAGTCGCCGGCCTTGACGGTGGCGGTGAGGTTGAGGTTTGAGACGACGGTGGCCGCCACTTCGGGCAGCGCTGCAGCGTTCACGAGCGACGTTCCCGCGGGCACCTCAAGTAGCTGCGACACGGGGGCGACGGCGTATTCGGCGTAGCCTCCGCCGGCGAGCAGCGCGCACACCTCGGTGCCCACCGGCCACACGGGTTGAGCGCTGGTGCTGGTGCTGGTGCTGGTGCTTGCGACTGCGCTTGTGTTCTCGCTTGCGACCGCGCTTGCGCTCGGGCCACCGTGTGCGACGATGACGCCCGAGACTTCGAGACCGGGCACTTCGCTCGCGCCGGGCGGCGGCGGGTAGACGCCCTGCCGCTGTGCGGCATCGGCGCGGTTGAGGCCCGCGGCCGCGACCCGTATGAGCACCTCACCCGGCCCGGGCTTAGGCGTCGCCATTGTGGCCACGCGCACCACATCGGGGCCGCCTGCGCCCGCGAACTCGACGGCGCGCATCTCGCTTGGAAGTGAGGTCTCAGACATGGGCGCAGGCTCCCTTTCAGTAGAACGGCTCGTACACTCGATCGTAAAACACGGGCCTTAGCGCCCGCGTCTGTACGGTCAGGACAGGTCCTCAAGCAGGGCGTCTAGAAGCGGGCTGCTTTGCATCGGCTCGAAGTGTAGTTCGTAGCCAAACACTGCCGCGACGTTGAGCGTTGCCTCTAGGGAAGGCACGAGCTTGCCTGATTCGAGCTCTTGGACCCACCTGCGACTCATGCCAGCGCGCGACCCGAGCTCCGCTTGAGTCATTCCGCTTTGGATTCGTCGAGCGCGCACAAAACTGGCAAATGTTCTTGACGAATGAATGAACTTGCGACTCCCTCCCGCGGCGCAGGATCATGTGCACACTATCTTGCGCACACTATTCTGCGCACTCAAGAGTTTGCGCAGAATAGTGTGCAATTCAGGCGTGTTTGAGGCCTCGAGAACACTTTGGGCCCGGGCGCTGCAACAAAGCAGCGCCCGGGCCCAAAGATCCGGAGCGTAGGCCTAGAACCTTAGCCAGCGTAGGTGTCGACCGCGAGGATCTTCACCGAGATCTGGTTGCCGTTGGGGGCGGGGTAGCTGAGCTCGTCGCCGATCTTGCGGCCGAGAATCGCAGCGCCCAGGGGGCTCTCGGCGCTGTACACGTCGAGGTCCGAGCCGTCGGCGAGCTCGCGGCTGCCGAGCAGAAAACGCTCCTTGTCGCCCCACACTTCTGCGGTGACGATGGTGCCAATCTCGACGATACCGGCGGCCTCGGGGGCCTCGCCGACCTCGGCGCGCTTGAGTAGCTCAGCGAGGTCGCGGATGCGGGCCTCCATCTTGCCCTGCTCGTCTTTCGCGGCGTGGTAACCGCCGTTCTCCTTGAGGTCGCCCTCTTCGCGAGCGGCCTCGATGCGCGCTGCGATTTCTTTGCGGCCAGCCCCGGTGAGCTCATCGAGCTCGCCCTTGAGGCGGTCGTAGGCATCCTGAGTGAGCCAGGTCTTGGTGGGCTCGGCCATGGTCGATCCTCGATTCACGTAACTGCGCGCGGGGGTGCGCGACGGTGAGCGCGCGAGCGCGCTGGGTAATAGATACGCCCCGACGATGCGGGGCGCCCTTACAGATTAGCAGGGTAGGCCGAGTGGCTGCCTAGAAACTGGTGCGCTGGTACTGGCGCTGGGCGTTGGCGCGCTGGCGCTGGGCCTGGCGTTGGCGCTGGCGCTGGGCGTTGGGCGCTGGCGCTGGCGTTGGCGCTGGCGCTGGGCGTTGGCGTTGGCACCGGGCCTGGCAGCACGAAACGGCATCGAAACGACGAGTCGGCCCGATAAATACGTCATTTCGATACCGGCTCGTCATTTCGATACCGACTCGTGCGCCGCGCCGCTTGCGCCGCGCCGCTTGTGCCGCGCCGCCGCTTGCGCCGCGCCGCTTGCGCCGCGCCGCTTGCGCCGCGCCGCTTGCGCCGCGCCGCCGGGTACGTGCCGGCGCGAGCGCCGCTGCGGGTTAGCCCGCGTAGGTGACGACCCAGCACTCGCGCGCGGTCGCAGCGACCGCCTCGTTCGCGATGACAAGCCGTGTGGTGATGGTGTGCGTGAGCTCCTTGCTCGGCGGCACCTCAACGATGTTCCAGCCGACGGTGCCCTTCGACGAGCTGATCGCCTCGACCGCACACGCGACCGGAGTGTCGACGGGGGCGGTGATCTCAAACTTTACATCGAGTTCACGATCAGAAACGTTGGTGTACCCGATGTCTTGCCATGACACCTGGTTCGCCGTCTGCCACCCGCTAAAGAACAAGAAACCGAGACCCGCGACGACGAGTGCCCCCGCGATACCGTACGCGAACCGGCGGTCGAAGCTGCGGCGCTTGCTTGAACCGTAGCGGTTCTCGAGCACCTGCTGGGTCGCGCGGTCCACGGGCGCAACGGTCGGGGCAGGGGCGAGATCCGGATCATCGACGGGACCCGCGCCAGTACCGACGCCAGCACCCGCGCCCAGACCCGCGCCAGCACCGACGTCAGCACCCGCGCCAGTGCCGACGCCAGCACCCGCGCTAAGACCCGCGCCAGATTCAGAGGGCGTCGCGGCCTCGCCTGCAGCCCCGCGGGGAGCCTGGGTCGCCGAGCCAATGTGTGCGGGATCTGCCGGTGACACGGGAGGCTCCGATCTGTGCTGGGTAAACTGTTCGCTTAGGCCAGCGTAGCTGGAAGGACCGGGAAGTAATTGTGAGAGGACTCGCATGGCGCTGAGGTTGATCGCTGTACACGCACACCCCGACGACGAATCCAGCAAGGGCGCTGCGACCTACGCGCACTATCTCGACGAGGGTTTCGAGGTGATGATCGTCAGCTGCACGGGTGGTGAGCGCGGCGACGTGCTCAACGAGCTCGTCGCACGCAACCCCAAGAGCCGCCGCGACCTGTCGGGCCTGCGCCGGGACGAGATGGATCGCGCACGCGAGATCATCGGGTTTGAGCACCGCTGGCTGGGGTATCAAGACTCAGGTCTGCCGCCCGAGGGCGTGGCGGTGCCGAAGGGATCGTTCGCAGATATCCCCGCCGAGGTGTCGGCAGAAGCGCTCGTGCGCATTGTGCGCGAGTTCAAACCGCACGTCATGATCACGTACAACGAGCAGGGCGGCTACCCGCACCCCGATCACATTCGCTGCCACGACATCAGCAAGATCGCGTGGCAGACCGCGGGCGACCCCGAGGCGTACCCCGAGGCGGGCGCGCCCTGGCAGATGTCGAAGATGTACTACGAAGAGATCTTCAACGCGAAACGCGTCAACACGGTCTACCAGTGGCTGCTCGACAACGACGCGAATTCGCCGCTCATCGGCCAGTTTGAAGAGTTGCGCGAGTGGATGTCGCGTCGCCCCTACCGCGGCACCGCCCAGGTCAACGTCGGCAGATTCTTTGAGAAGCGCGATGAAGCGCTGAAGGCGCACGAGAGCCAAGTCGCGCCCGACAGCACGTTCTTCTTCTGGCCCATCGACCTCCAGCGTGAGGCGTGGCCGTTTGAGGACTACCGACTCGCCGCGTCGCGCGTTGCGACGAGCGAGTTTGAGGCCGATCTGTTTCAGGGAATTGAGGAGGCACACGCGTGAACGTGTGGACCAGTGCTGTAGATCTCGCGGTGCGTTTTGCCGAGGGAACCACCGGGGGAGCGAGCGGGGCGTCCGGCGCCGCCGACGGCGCAACAACCGAGTTCAACCCCGACAAGGTGTCGCCCGGCATCGAGGGCTTTCTGATGACGGGTCTGCTCGCGCTCGCCGTCATCGGCCTCGGCTTCTTGCTCGTGCGCACGCTGCGCACGAACGCCTACCGCCAAGATGTGCGCGAGCAGATCGAGGCCGAGCTCGCTGAGCAGGCTGAGGCTGCCGGGTCTGACGGTGCTGAGGTCGCCGATGCTGGGACTGCCGGTTCTGAGGCTTCGGGCGCTGTGGCTTCAGACGCTGCTCCGGATCGCGGCGACGCAGACGACTCAGCCGATAGCTCGGCACAGAAGTAGCGCACGTGACCGGCGCGGTGGGTGACCCGTATGGCGACGATCCGTGGGCCGGGGGCGACCCGTATGCGGGTGGCGACCCGTATGCGGGTGGCGACCCGTACGGTGACGATCCGTGGGCCGGGAGTGACCCGTATGCGGGTGGATCCGGAGCAATAGCAGCCCAACCCGCCCAGCCCGCGCTGGCCCACAGTGCACAGCGCCCCGGCCCGCACGAGGGGCGCGAGCCGCGCGAAGTGCTCGCCGAGGTGTTTGGGTACGACGCGTTTCGCGGCGACCAAGAAGAGATCGTGCGGCACGTCGCGGCGGGCGGCGACGCCGTCGTGTTGATGCCCACGGGCGGCGGCAAATCGATGTGTTACCAGGTGCCGTCGCTCGTACGTGCCGGCACCGGCATCGTGCTGTCACCGCTCGTGGCGCTCATGCACGACCAGGTGGCCGCGCTGCGCATGGTGGGCGTGCGGGCAGCAGCCTTAAACTCGGCGATGAGCCTCGACGAGCGCCGCGCGGTCGAAGAAGCGTACGTGCACGGCGACCTCGACCTGCTGTATCTGGCACCCGAGCGGCTGTCGTCGCCGGGCACGGTCGAGCTGCTCGCGCGCGGGCGCATAGCGCTGTTTGCGATCGACGAGGCGCACTGCGTGTCGCAGTGGGGCCACGATTTTCGCCCCGACTACCTGCGGCTCGGGGCGCTCGCAGAGCGCTGGCCAGATGTTCCGCGCATCGCTCTCACCGCGACCGCGACCCCCGAGACGCACCGCGAGATCACCGAGCGGTTACACCTGGGCAATGCACGGCATTTTGTGTCGAGTTTTGATCGCCCCAACATTCGCTACCGCATTGACTCCAAGCTGAACGCTCGCGCGCAGCTGATCCAGTTTGTGCGCGATGAGCATGCGGGTGATGCGGGTATCGTATACGCGCTCAGCCGCAGGCGGGTCGAGCAGACGGCGGCGGCGCTCGTCGCGGCCGGGGTTGACGCGGTCGCGTATCACGCAGGGCTGCCCGCGCACGAGCGGCTCGCAGCGCAGACCCGCTTCTTGCGCGAAGACGGTGTCGTGGTGGTCGCGACGATCGCGTTTGGCATGGGCATCGATAAGCCCGACGTGCGGTTTGTCGCCCACATCGACCTGCCCAAATCGATCGAGGGATACTACCAAGAAACTGGCCGCGCGGGCCGTGACGGGCTCCCGTCGCAGGCGTGGCTCGCGTATGGCCTGCAAGACGTGGTGCAGCAGCGCCAGATGATCGAGTCGGGCGACGGCGACCAGGCCACGAAGCTCAATCAGACGAGGCACCTCAACCAGATGCTGGCGCTGTGCGAGACGGTCGAGTGCCGGCGCGCGTTCTTGTTGCGGTACTTCGGGCAGGATCCCGCGGGGGCCGCTGCCGCGGGCGTCGCTGCGGCGGGGGTCGCTGCGGCGGGCGCTGATCCCGAGGGCGCTGCTGCGCCTGCCGCGCCAGCGCCCGATCCGGCGAGCCGCGCCGACGAGCCCGCCGAAGCACCCAGCGCCGAAGCAGCCAGCGCCGAAGCACCCAGCGCCGAAGCACCCAGCGCCGCGGCCCAGAGATCCGGAGCTTGCGGCAACTGCGACGTCTGCCTGAACCCGCCCAAGCTCTGGGACGCGACCGTGCCCGCGCAGATGCTGCTGTCGACCGTGCTGCGCACGCAGCGCGAGCGCGGGCGCACGTATGCGGCGGGCCAGCACATCGATGTGCTGCGCGGCGTGGCGTCGGAGCGCGCGACCCAGATGCGGCTCGACGAGCTCACCACCTGGGGCATCGGCAAGGAGTGGTCGGTGGCGCAGTGGCGCGGAGTTGTGCGGCACATGCTCGCGGCCCAGTTGCTCGAGGCCCGCGGCGAGTGGGGCGTGCTCGAGCCCACGCAGGCCGCGAAGCCGGTGCTGCGCGGTGAGGAGCAGGTGTTCATGCGCGAGGAGGTGCTTGCGCGTGCCGGTTCTGGCGGCGCTGGCGGTGGCCGGGGCGGCCGCGGCTCGCGTATGGCTCGAGGCGCTGGCGGGTCGGGCTCCTCTAGCTCCGGATCCAAGCAGTCGGCGGCCGCGGCCGACCTGACGCCTTCGCAGCTCGAGGTGTTTGAACGGTTGCGATCGTGGCGGGCAGGCGAGGCGCGCACGCAGGGGGTTCCGGGGTATGTCGTGTTTGGTGATGCGACACTCGCGGCTCTAGCGGTGCACCAGCCGTCGAATGACGAGCAGCTGCTCGCGATTTCGGGTATCGGCCAGGTCAAGCTCGAGCGCTACGGCGCGGCCGTGCTCGCGCTGCTCGCAGAGTAGCCCGTGCCTGCGCCCGTGCCCGCGCCCGTGCCTGCGCCCGTGCCCGTGCCTGCGCCCGTGCCTGCGCCCGTGCCCGTGCCTGCGCCCGTGCCCGTGCCTGCGCCCGTGCCCGTGCCTGCGCCCGTGCCCGA
>NZ_JBTJEP020000009.1:0-46864 GCF_054456635.2 Leucobacter faecis | reverse complement strand
CCGTGCCCGTGCCTGCGCCCGTGCCCGTGCCTGCGCCCGTGCCCGTGCCTGCGCCCGTGCCCGTGCCTGCGCCCGTGCCCGCGCCACGCACGAGACGGTATCGAAACGACGAGACTGCATAGAAAAAGCGTATTTATCGGGCCGACTCGTCATTTCGATACCGAGTGTGAAAAGTGGTCGTGCGAGTTATCCACAGAATTCATTGGCGGGCCCAAAAGTCGTGCAGCTTAGGCGACACTCGAAGTATGAGCATTCCCGATCACATTGGACGGGTTGAAGCCGCGCTTCGGAGCACCCGACGATTGTTTGGCAGCGGGGTTACACCGCGCCAGTTGCGCGAGTGGGTGCAAACGGGGAAAGCGGTGCGGGTCGCACAGGGGTGGTTCGTTGATGGAGTCGTGTGGAACTCCTGGTATCCCGAAGGCCGCCACCTTGCGCGGGTGATAGCGGCGCATCGCAACGCGAAGACCCCACCGCTCTTCTCACACTATTCAGCAGCAGTCTTACTGCGTCTGCCTGTGTGGCATCTGCGGACTTCGCATGTTCACATCTTGAGTGAAGAGTACACGTCTACAAGCAATAGTGTGCAGCGGCATCAGCTCAGTATTGATGCTTCACATGAGATAAGTGTGGCGGGGTACCGGTGCACGACACATCAGCGCACTCTCTTTGACCTCGCGACCTGTACTAATGCAGAAACGCTGCTTGGCTGCCTGGACAAGTCCCTACGAGAAGCAAGTATGCGGGGGCGAGTCCTTGATGAAGGCGCACAGCAACGTTGGCGCAGTGAAATGGATGCTCTGATCGACTCTTCGTCACCTCGCAGGCGCGGCCTCGCCACCCTGCGGAGAACTCTCGCTATCGCCGATCCCAGAGCCGAGTCCGTGCTCGAGAGCGTGAGTAGGCTACAACTATTGCGATTGGGGTACGAGGTCGAACTACAGGTGCCGGTGCGAGCGCCGTCTGGGTCGCTCTACTATATGGACTTTGAGCTGCTCGGATATAACGCGTTTGGCGAGTGTGACGGTGACATCAAGTACACCGATCCCGAGATGCTCGCAGGGCAAACCCCAGCTGAGCGCGTGATTGGTGAGAAGCGTCGCGACAACTGGACGATGGGCACCACCAATAAGCTCATGGCTCACTGGGGCGCTCGTGACGTGGGCACCCCCGCGCAGTTAGCCAAGGCGCTGCAGTCGTACCATATTCCGCTCCCGCGCTATGCCGGGCGAACGGCAAAATAACGAGCCTGTCGAGCTTGAATCGCATGACCCGCAGAATCCAGGTGACCGACGAGCTACGACAGAACCTGCCCGCAATTGCACCTTGCCCAGCGCTGGTGAGTGGCCCTCACGCAGAGCACAGTTAATGGGCTCCCGAGAGCCGCGAAAATTCAGCGTGCCGCCGCGCCGCGTCGATCGAGCACCGCGGCGATAGCGAGGGAAGGTAGCGCCACGATGATCGCAGGCACCACGACCAAGGCAAGCGTGAGCCCGCGCAGCAGGTATGAGTCTGCGATGACATCAGCCGCGCGTGGCCCGACTCTGTAGTACCAATCGATAAACGCTCGGCCTAGCCAGAATCTGCGCAGCACACGGTCGCGGTATGCCTGTAGCAGGCGCACAGCAGGAGCACGCTCGTCACCAAATGTGGCAGTGATGACGAAGCACGAGCTGTTCGGGTTTTTGGCTTTCGGCATCGAGGGTGAATAGCCGGGCTCGTGCTGGCGCACCAGCGCAATGAATTCGTGGCGACGAAGGCGCATCCCCTCAGCGTCGGCGCGGCTTGTCTTGAGCCAGCGAGAGGCCGCAATGTCTTGCGAAACCAGGTCGACACCGAGCTTCAGCAGCGTCGCGTCGCCGCTCAGGTCGTAGCTGTCGCTGAGACACTGAGTGAGCGCAGCGGTACGCCCGCAGTGCGGGCTCCACGAGTCTTGGGTCTCTTGAAACCAGGGGTAACTCACCGCAGACGCTTGGTAGAGCAGGCTCACAACGGGCAGCACGGTGGTCGCTGCCCGGTACACATATGACGGGTGGTTCTCGGGCGTGACGAACTGTAGACCGGTGTTGAAACAGTGCATCATCTCGAACAGCATGCCAGTTGAGCGGCGTAATGGTTCTTGTAGTTCGGCCGGCGTGAGCCCCTGTGCAGGCACGGCCGACCAGCCGACCGCGCAGCCCTTCACGAGCCACCCCTGCGCGCTTGCGGGGTCAACCTCGAGTGCCCGGTTGGCGTATTCGTACGCTTCAGACGGGTTACCGGCGGCGATGGCGTTGTCGGCGATCGTGAGATATTTGCCGACATCGTCGGTGCGGTCGAGGCGCACGGTTCCCTCTACGAGAAGCTTGCGCGCCTCTGTGGGGGAGTACTTCGTGCGACAGTAGTCACACTGAAAGAACTCATCGAGCTTCGAAAAGCTGTTGCCTGAACATAGCTGACACACCATCGCTTGCATGGGACCCCTTCGACCGCCTGTACTAGTTCACGCTACTGGGCGCAGTCGGAGCGTACCAACCACCTACGACAGGCATGTGTCTGCGAAGATCGGCTGCCCGTCAATGAAAATGGCTAACGCAGATAGAACGGGTCGAGCACGAGCAGCAGGGCGGCGCTCCAGTGGCAGAAGAACGCGAGCACCGTGAGTGCGTGAAAGATTTCGTGAAACCCAAACACCCCGGGCACCGGGTTTGGCCGCTTAAACCCGTACACGATCGACCCCAGCGTGTACAGCAGCCCGCCCACCACCACGAGCACCATTGCGGCGAAACTCGTCGCCGCAATGTCCCCGAGATAGGCAACAGCCGCCCAGCCAAGGCCGACATACAGCGGTACATAGAGCCAGCGCGGTGCGCTGAGCCAGAACACACGAAACCCGATACCCATGAGGGCTACAGCCCAAACCACTATGAGGAGCACAACTCCCTTGTCGAGCGGTAGCGCAAGCAACGAGATAGGAGTGTAGGTGCCCGCAATGAGCAAGAAGATATTGGCGTGGTCGAGCCTGCGAAATACCTGCTTCGTCGTGGGCTTCCAGTTGAAACGGTGGTACAGGGCAGAAACGCCAAACAGCAGCATGCTCGAGAGCATGTACACGGCCGCTGCCCACTTGGCGACGGGCCCGTGCGCGACCGCAATCAGCACGATGCCCGCGGCCACCGCAACGGGAAATGTACCGGCGTGTAACCACCCGCGCCACAGCGGCTTGGGGTCACTCTGGGGGTCGCCCTTCGTTCCGGATCGACCCTGCGGCCCTACCCCCGCGCGACTGCCAGCGCCGTCGCGTGGCTCTGACTCGTGTGCGCACTGTGGGGCCATGCCTCGAGTGTAGAGCGGCTACAGGGCGCCGCGCGCATATGTGTGGATACTCTCCATGCGGGGCTGCGAGGGGCGCGCCCCACCGCGGCGAGAGCTTCCAGCCAGCGCGCGCACCTGGCCGATAGAATCAATCTTGTGAACGCGCAGCAGTCGACACCCCGAGCCGGTCTGCTCTACCGGCTCTATCAGCGACGCCTGCGCCGCGAGATCGACCCGAAGCGCGTGCCCGGTCACATCGCAGTGATCGTCGATGGCAACCGCCGCTGGGCCAAACTACGGTTGCAAGAGCGCGCTGCGTTCGGCCATCGCGCCGGCGCCAAGAAGGTGCCCGAGTTTCTGTCATGGTGCGAAGAGGCGGGCGTCAAGACCGTCACCCTCTACCTCCTGTCGGCCGACAACCTGGGCGCTCGCGACTCGCTCGAACTACAAGATCTCTTCGGCATCATCGCCGACCTCGCGACCGAGCTCGCCGCCCACGACGGCTGGTGTGTTAAACACGTCGGCTCAAGTGAGGGGCTGTCTGCCGAGCTCGCCACGGCGCTCGCCGCAGCTGAGGGCAACTGCGCTGAGGCCCGGCACTGTGGGCCCAGCGCCAAACCGGCCGAACCGTCCGAACCGTCCAAACCGTCCACGCCGCAACAAAACAAACAGTCCGAGCCCGCAAGGACCACGCTGCACGTCAACCTCGCCGTCGGGTACGGCGGGCGCAGCGAGATCACGGCGGCGGTGCGCGACATCATCGCTGAGCACCAGGCCGCGGGCGGCACGATCGAGAACCTGCCCGAGCGCCTCACTCCCGAGACGATCGGCGAGCACCTCTGGACCCGCGGCCAAGCCGACCCCGACCTCATCATTCGCACCTCGGGCGAGCAGCGCCTCAGCGATTTCATGATCTGGCAGTCGGCGCACTCAGAGTTTTACTTCGTCGAGGCGCTCTACCCAGACCTGCGTGAAGTCGACTTCTTACGCGCATTGCGCGACTACTCCACCCGACACCGACGCCTCGGAGGCTAACCCATGCAGCACCGTGACCACTCCCTGCCCGACCTCACCGGTCAGCGCGTGCTGATCACGGGTGCCTCAGGGGGTGTCGGCGGCGGCATCGCCGAAGCCTTCGCCGACGCGGGGGCCCGGGTCGCGGTGCACTATCGCGGCTCGGCAGAGGCCGCGTTCGAACTCGTCGAACGACTGCGCGAGCGCGGCAGCGAGGCGGTCGCGGTGCGTGCAGACCTGGGCGTACCCGGCGCCGCCGAGGCGCTGATCCAGGACGTCGTGCGCGCACTCGGCGGCCTCGACGGCCTCGTCAACAACGCGGGCGTGCAGCCGGTCCAGACGCTCGAAGAAACCACGCGCGCCGACTGGGATGCGGTGCTTGGCACCAACCTCGGTTCCGTCTTCGAACTCACGCGCGCGGCTGCGGCAGAGATGACCGCGGCGGCAAACGCTGCAAACGCTACAAACGCGGCAAACGCAGCGCGCTCAGCAGGCACCGCGACCGGCGCAGCCGGTGATCCGGCACCAAATCGCTGGATCACTCACATCGCGAGCGTCGAAGCGCATCGCCCGTCGCCCGCGCACGCACACTACGCCGCGGCCAAAGCGGGCCTCGTGATGCACGCGCGCGCGGCCGCGCTCGAGCTGGGGCCCGCGGGCATCAGGGTGAACACGGTGTCGCCGGGGCTCGTCGAGCGGCCCGGGCTCGAGGCGGCTTGGCCCGAGGGCGTCGCGAGTTGGCGCGCCCACGCGCCGCTTCGCCGCCTCGCGACGGCCCGCGACATCGGCAACGCGTGCGCGCTGCTCGCGTCGCCCGCCGCGAGCTTCATCACCGGCCAAGACCTCGCGGTCGATGGCGGCATGCTCGCGACGCCGGGCTGGTAGCGGTGTTGTTCCGGATCAAAATCGACATGATGGGGGAGAACAATGGGTAACCGAGAGACCGTGCTGCTCGCCGATGCGATGCTCACGCCCGGGGGCGTCGTGGCGCCAGCCGAGCTTGCCTTCGATGCGCCCGGGCGCATCGTATACGCCGGCCCGCCGCGTGTGGCGGGCAGTGGGCGCGAGGCGGTATCGGTGCAGATCGGTGGCGCTCTGTCGAGCGACGCGGCGAACGACGCTGCTCGTGACGGGGCGCACGCCGCTGGCGCGCGCCCCGACGGTGTAGCGGTGCACGACCTCGCGGGTCATGTGCTGATGCCGGGACTCGTGAATGGACACACGCACTCGGCGATGACGCTCTTGCGTGGGGTGTCTGATGACGACGGATTCATGCCCTGGCTTGCGGCCGTACAGTCGCTCGAGCAGCACCTTACGCACGATGATGTGGCGGTGGGGCTGCAGCTCGCGATGCTCGAGATGATTGAGACGGGCACCGTCGCGTTCGCCGACATGTACCACTGGGACGAGCGGCTGATTGAGCTCGTGCGGGGCGCGGGCATGCGAGCGATGGTGGCGCTGGCGTCGTTTGCGCCCGACGCGGTCGGATTCCCTGGTGTTGCACCCTGGAGCGGGGCCGACGCGATCGCGCACACCGAGGCGCTCGCCGAGCGCTACCGTGACGACCCGCAGATTCGTGTGGCCTATGGGCCGCACGCACCCTATACCTGCCCGCCCGAGTTCTTGCGCGACATTGCCCAGCGTGCGGTGCGACTGGGCATTCCGGTGCACACGCACGTGTCTGAGTCGGCGGCCGAGGTTGCACAGATCACCGAGCAGTATGGGGCGACGCCCGCCGCGCACCTCGCCGCACTCGGGCTATTTGACGCCGATGTGCTGGCAGCACACTGTGTGCATCTTACACAAGAGGAAATGGTGGAAATGGCCCGCCACGGCGTTGCCGTCAGCCACAACCCCGTCTCGAACCTCAAGCTCGGCTGCGGTATCGCGGCGCTGCCCGACTGGCAGCGGGCGGGCCTGCGAGTGAGCCTCGGCACCGACTCGGTCGCGTCAAACAACTCGCTCGACCTGTTTGAAGAGATCAAACTCGCTTCGATGCTGCACCGCGGTGCCCGTCAAGATGCCGCCGCCACCAAAGCCGCCGACGTGCTCACTATCGCCACGAGCGGCGGCGCAAACGCGCTGGGGTTCAACGATTCTGGCGCGCTTGAGGCGGGCCGCTTCGCCGACGTGATCGCGCTCGATGTGACGGGCTCAAACGCGACTCCGCTCGACCTCGCAGGCGCCGACGCTGCAGCGCTCACCTCACACCTCGGCTTCGCCGCCACCGGCGCCGACGTGCGCCACGTCTTCATCGGCGGCCGCCACGTGTACGCCGATGGCACACACCTCACCCTCGACGCCGACGCCGTGCGCGCCCGTGCGCGAGCCGCCCGTCGCCGCCTGCGCGAGGCGGCACAAGCGTGAGCATGGATTCTGCGACTCCTTCGTCGCGCAGAATGACGGTCGGGGTGGGGGCTATCGCGCGGTGCTCTCTCCGTCATTCTGCGCGCAGCGAGCTTGCGAGTGCGCCGTCTCGTCATTCTGCGCGCAGCGAGCTTGCGAGCGCCTGGCTCCGTCATCCTGCGCGCAGCGAGCTTGCGAGCGGAGTCGCAGGATCCATGCGCCCCGCACGCTAACCCAGTTTTCACTACTCACTACGAAAGAAAGGCCACATCATGGCACCCGTACGACTTCCTCACGACGCCGAACTGCCGCTCCTGCGCGCCCGCGTATCTGACCTCGCGGACCGCGCCCTCGTCGTGGGCGACCCCGGCCGCGCCGCCCGCGTCGCCGAGCTGCTCGACGACGCCAAGCAGCTCACCGCAAACCGCGAGTACCACGTCTACTCGGGCAGCTACAAGGGTGTGCCGGTCACCGTCGCATCGCACGGCGTGGGTGCTGCCGGTGCCGCGGTCTGCTTTGAGGAGCTCGCGCGCGGCGGGGTGACCCGCATCATCCGATCCGGAACAGCCGGAGGCATACAGCCCGAGGTGATTGACGGCGCGATCGTGGTCGCGACGGGCGCGGTGCGCGCAGACGGCGTGAGCCATCAGCTCGTGCCCACCGAGTTTCCCGCGATCTCGAGCCCCGAGCTCGCGCTCGAGCTGCGCGCTGCCGCACAAGCCACCGGCCTCGACGTGCACACCGGCATCGTGCTCACGGGCGACATGTTCTACCCGAGCGATGTGATCACCGGCATTGACCACCGCATGTGGCAGCGCGCAGGCATCGTCGCGGTCGAGATGGAGGCCGCAGCCCTGTTTGTGATCGCGTCGTTGCACGGGATCGAGTCGGGCGCGGTCTTCGCGATCGACGGCAACCCGCTCAACGCGGCCGACGACGCGATGGACGGCTACGACCCCTACCGCGAGATCGTCACCCGCGCCGTCGACGGGGCGCTCACGGCAGCGCTCGACGTGCTGGTGTCCTAGTGCGGCCCGCGTTTGCGGGGGTGCTGTTCGACTGCGACGGCGTGCTCGTCGACTCAGAAGCGATCACCAACGGTGTGCTGCGCGAGATGCTGCACGAGCTCGGCTGGCCGATCTCTGAGCCCGAGTGCGTGGCGCTCTTCATCGGCCGCGCCCTGAAAGATCAGTGGGCCGTGATCCTCGAGCGCACAGGTTTTCGCATCGACGACGCATGGATCGGGCAGTTTCGCGCCCGCCGCGACATCGCGTTGCGCGAGCGGGTCACGGCGATCCCTGGCGTGCTGGGCGCGCTGGAATTAATCAAGAGCGCGTACGGCACGAAGATCGCGGTCGCGAGCGGTGCCGACCGATCGAAGATCGAGATGCAGCTGAGCCTCACTGGCCTCGCCGATTTCTTCGGCGACCGGGTGTTTAGCGGCATGGAGGTGCCGCGGTCGAAGCCTGCTCCCGACGTCTATCTGGCGGCGGCGCGGGCGCTGAAGATCGCTCCGGATCGCGCCGTCGTTGTCGAGGACACCGTTGCTGGCGTGACCGCGGGGGTCGCGGCTGGCGCGACCGTACTCGGCTACTCGAGCGGTGCGCTCACGAGTGCGCAGCCGCAGGCGCTGCGCAAGGCGGGCGCGGTGAACGTGTTTCAAGACATGAGTGAGCTGCCGCTGCTCGTGTGCCAGACGGTGGGGTTGCCCGCGTAGCGCGCTGCGCGAGGTATGCCCCGAGATTAGGCGCTGCGCGAGGTATGCCCCCGAGATTAGGCGTTGCGCGAGGTATGCCGGGTCGTGTCGACACCGCAGCCCGCCTGCAACAGATGCCAGCTCACCGCCTGACTGCGCGGCGGCACCGCCTGACAGCGCGGTGCTCGCCGGGCGGTTACGCGATGCTGCTGCGGTCGAATGCGTCGAGGCTAATACCTCGGTCGAGTACACGCTTTGACCACTCCTTGGCCGAGTGCAGCGAGTGGTCACGGTAGTTGCCACAGCTCACGGCTTCGGTACCGGGGACGTCGTCCCATGTCACGCGCCAGGCGAGGTCTTCGAGCGAGCTCTTGATCGCGGCGGCGACCTCGGCGGGCGTGGGCTCGCCCCACAGAATCATGTGAAACCCGGTGCGACAGCCGAAGGGTGAGATATCGATGAGCCCTGCGATGCGGGTGCGCAACAGCCCAGCGATCGTGTGCTCGATGGTGTGCAGCCCGGCCGTGGGAATCTCTTCTTCATTGGGCTGCACGAGGCGAATGTCGTAGTTCGAGATCGCGTCGCCCTGAGGGCCGTGTTCCACGCCAATCAGCCGCACATAGGGTGCGAGCACCTTCGTGTGGTCCAGTGAAAAACTCTCTACTTCGGCCAGCTCTACGTCGCTCATGGCGCCAGTTTAGGCAGGTCGAGCTGCTCTCCGGCGAAGTATGACGCCGCGTAACGGTTCGCGTTGAGGCCACGCCAGGCCACGCCAGGGCGCGGGCGCGGGGGCACTGCTATAGCCGCACGGTGCCGCTGCGACTGGCGAGATCGCGGTACCCGACCGCGAGGGCCGCCACGACGACGACACCGATCGCCGCGAAGCTCGTGATGAATGCGGTCGCCCAGTCTGTGGCGGCGAGCACTGAGAACGCGAGCGCTGTGATCATAGCGATACCCATTGATGTGCCCATGCGCTGGCCGGTCTGCATGATTCCACCCGAGCTGCCAGCGTATTTCAGGGGCACCTCAGCGAGCGTGAGCGCCTGATTGGGGCTGATCACGAGCCCCTGCGCGACGCCGATAAACGCGAGCGAAGCGAGCAGCCACCACTCGCTCGCGAGCCCCTGGCCGCGCAGCCACACCACCAATGCACTCAGCGCAAGCCCGGCGAGCGCGAGATACAAACCGAGGAGTACGACGCTGCGACCCTTAGTGACTACCCGTTTGGCGCCCCAGAGAGCAGCGAAGGCAGACAGGATCGAGCTGGGCAAACCGATCAGTCCAGCTTCGAGGGCGGTGCGTCCGAGCCCATTTTGCATGTAGAGCGCCACGATCACCCACACACTGGTGATGCCTAAGAAGTAGAGTCCGACGAGCAGCGTTCCGTTGGCAAAACTCGAGACGCGAAAGATACCGAGATCAACCATGGGGGCGCGCCCCCTGCGGCGGTAGCGTTTCTCCCACGCGACCCAGGCCACGCCCAGCGCGATGCCAAGCGGCAGCGCGAACCAGGTGTAGGCCGACCCGCGCGCCTCCATAAAGGGCAACAGCACCAGCAACACGGTGGCGCCGAGCAGCAGGGATCCGACGGGGTCAAGATCTGCGCGTCGGCCCGCCGCACGGCCGCGGCGCACATCGCGTGCAATGAATTGGGGTTTGGGGATCCAGATGGCCGCGAGAATAATCGTGATGATCCCAACAGGCACGTTCACGAAGAAGGTTGCTCGCCAGCCCTGTTCAACACCAAACGCCTGAATCAAGACACCGCCCAAGAGCGGCCCGATAGCGACTGATACCCCAACGGCGCTGCCAAATATGCCGAAAGCGCGAGCTCGTTCAGCGCCCCGAAAGTACTGCTGAATCATACCAACGGCCTGCGGGTTCAGCATGCCCGAGCCAACACCCTGCACCGCGCGAGCAATGTTGAGTGATAGCGCATCGGGGGCAAATCCGGCCGCAATCGACGCGAGTGTAAACACGGCCACACCGGCGATGAAGAGCGGCCCACGGCCAAACAGATCGCCTGCGCGGCCGGCCGTGACGAGCACAATTCCAAAGGTGAGGGCGTACCCCGAAAGCACCCACTGCAGCTGTGACTCGGTCGCGTGAATACCTGCGCCAATCGACGGCAGCGCGACGTTTACGATACTCACGCCAACGAGTGACATGAACAGCGCGCCGACCAGCACGTACAGCACGCGCCACCTTCGCGGGTCTGGCACGTAGTCTGTGCCGTTGCCCCGCGGCATCGGTGAATCAGCGGCCAAATCTATCTGCCTCCTGACCAATACGCGCTGTGTGCTGTCTATTTGCGCGCCGGATCATGTAGTTGTCGCTGCGCGGCCGGGCGCTGGCGTGCAGTTGACGCTGTAGACCATAACGCACAGTGCGCCCAGATATTCCAGGGCTGGTCTTTTGAGCCGTGACGTGCTTACGGTGGCGACATGTTGAAACGCGCGCATCCTCGAGACCCTGTCGGTGGCGACAATGCCCAACAGTCACGGAGATTCAAACGTGCCCTGCTGGCAGTCTGTGCGGCAGCGATGCTGGCGGGTACAACGGCTTGCAGCAGCGCGATGACTGCCGAGACCGAGCCTGGCGCCACACCTGCGCCGCCACCGGCACAGTCAGATACGGCGACAGCGGCCACCGACGACGGGGGCAGCGATGCAGGTGGGGCTTCAGGTGCGGCAGATTCGTCACAGCGCGACATTGTCGCGGATCCGCCCGCTAAGACCGCACACGATGCGCTTGCGGCAGCTCAGAAGATCTTCGACGGCAAGCCGAGCAAGGTTGAACTTGAACGACGACACGGTGAAACGCTCGAGTACAAGGTGAAGCTGGTCTCTCCGCGTGAGGAATATGACGTGCAGTTTGATGCCGAAACCCTTGAGGTGCTTCGAGAAGAGCGCGAACCCCTCGACGCAGACGACAACGACTATGACGAGGTGTTTTCGTTCGAAGATGTGGTGCCGCTTGCAGACGCCGCGGCTGTGGCGCGCGAGGCGCAAAGTGGTTCGATACGTGAGTGGAAACTCGAGGGCAAAGACGATGGCCGTGTACTGTACGAGTTCGACATTGTGCCGCAGGGCGCGTCAGACGACGTTGAGGTCAAAGTGGACGCGTTCAGCGGCAGCCTCGTGTCACGCGGCTAATCCGTGTGGCTAACGCGTGCGGGAATACAAAGAGTGCGCGGGTGCTGACTTGCGTCGTACACCCGCGCGACTGAGACCTACGCGGCGCGCGCGAGATCGCGGCGGGTGAGGGCGATGCGGGCGCGTGATCCGGCAGGATCTTTTGCGACCTGTACATCCCAGCCCGCGCGATCGAGGGTCTTGAGATCGGCGCGTGCGTCGGCGAGACGCGACGTGTCGACCAGGTACAGGGTGCGGCCTGCGCTGCGGTAGACCGAGCGCTGCTCGGCCCAGCCGGGCACGCGCATCGCGTCGGCCGAGCCGAGCGAGTGGTAGGGCGTGCGCAGCGGTGCGACCCGAGGGCCGCCCGCACGGGCGAAGTTCTTGAGTTTGGTGATCGTGGTCATGATGTCCTTTCGTGCACACCGTCGTGGTGTGCGATGTGCGAGCGATGCTCGCGGGCTCGTGATCGAGCCAAATGAATGCCCGGCGCGTGTGCATGCAATATCGAGGGATCGAGTGCAGCGCCTGGGGCGGTGAATCGTGCGTCTAACCGTTGTCGCGGTGACGCGTGCGGAGCGCTTGTGGCGAGTTAGATTCGGGAGTCATGGCGACCGCCCCTCGGGCGAATCGCACGGATCATTCGCGCGCTCAGCTCATCAGTATATGGGAACATACTTCTGACCGCAAGCGCTGATGTGAAAATAGTGAGTGCCCCCGCCCGGCTAGCGCCCGACACGGCTCGGCCCACCTGGTGCGCCTGCACACGAGCGGTAGCATGCGGGCATGGCCGTTCGATCAACACTGCTCGTCACTCCCGCTGACCTCGCCCAAGAAATCGGGGCGCTGCGACACAGGTCCGCTGATCTTGCTGATCTTGCTGATCTTGCTGCGCCTGCTGCGCAACGTTCCGGATCAGGCCGCGCACCGCGCACTCTCGTGCTTGACGTACGCTGGAGCCTCGCTGCACCAGACGGGCGCGCAGCGTTTGCCGCCGGGCACATTCCTGGCGCGGTCTACGTTGACCTCGACACCGAGCTGGCGTCGCACGGACCTGCGACGAGCGGCCGGCATCCGCTGCCCAGCGATGAGGTGCTCACCGGGGCTGCGCGCCGCTGGGGGCTGCGGCCCGGCGATCGTGTTGTTGCCTACGACGGTGGAGGCAACCTGGCGGCGGCGCGCGCGTGGTGGGTGCTACGAGACGCGGGTATTGACGTGCGGCTGCTCGACGGCGCGTGGCCGGCGTGGCAGGCTGCCGGGCTGCCGGTAGAAACTGGTGCGGGCGGCGTTATTGACACCGAAATCGATGCAGCCACCGACACCGACACCGACACCGACACTGGCACCAGCAGCACCAGCACCAGCAGCAGCATCGACGCCGCGACCGCGACCGCGACCGCGACCGCGACCGCGACCGACACCGACACCAGGACACAACCTCTTACCGTCGCAGGCGGGCACATGCCTCGACTCTCGATGGACGAAGCGGCCGCGCTTGCGCGCGATGGGGTGCTGCTCGACGCCCGCGCGGCCGAGCGCTACTCGGGCGACACCGAGCCGGTCGATCCGCGCGCAGGTCATATTCCGGGTGCTCGCAGTGTCCCGACGACGTTGAACATCGACGCCGACGGCAAGTTCTTGAGCAGGAGCCAGCTACGTGAACGCTTCGCCGCGGTTGGAGTGCAGTTCGACGCCGGGGGGCCTACAGCGCGCGCCACCGGCATCGACTCTGACACAGGCATCGGATCCGACACCGACTCCGACTCCGACTCCGACACCGACACCGACTCCGACGTCGGGGCCGAGCTCGCAGCAAGAACCGCGCCAGTATCCGCTAGCGGAGTGGGCGTGGGAGCGTACTGCGGATCTGGCGTTACCGCGAGCCACACCCTCTTCGCGCTCGAGCTTGCGGGGCTTCGCGGCGCGCTCTTCCCGGGGTCGTGGTCTCAGTGGTCGAACCATCCCGAGCGCCCGGTCGCAACCGGCCCGCGCCCGTAGGCCGACCCGCTCCCGTAGACCTCGCCGCTGGCCTTCGACGAATCGGTATAGAAACGACGAGACGGTATCGAAAGTGCGTACTTTCGATACCGTCTCGTCGTTTTGATACAGTCTGTGCGCCGCTCCCGCTCCCGGCTGCGCGGGCTACGCGAACCGCTCGGGCCGCGCGGCTCCGCGGGCTGCGCGGGCTCCGCGGGCCGCGCGGCTACGCGAGCTGCGCGGCTACGCGAGCTGCGTGGCTACGCGAGCCGCCCGGCCGCTCGCGCTCGCACGATCACGGTGCCCTCCATGTACGCGACGGGCAGCTCTTCGAGCGCGATGATCTCGACGCTCGCAGGCTCGGCGCCCGCCTCGATCGCGCGCGCTATCGCGTCGGCGCGCACAACCTCGACGGCCTGCTCGCGGGTGGTTTCGCGCAGCGAAAACACCTGCTCGGCCTGGCCCGCGACATCGCCAAGGGCCGCCCCAACCGCGTTGGCGGCGCTCGAATGCTCTGGCCGAATCACGCGCGAAACCCCCTCGAGCTCGGCCGGCGACACCGCCGCACCGCCGCCCACGAGTACCACGGGCACGGGCGCCGCGCTCGGCTTCATCTGGTCGATGGCTTCTTCAAGAAAGCTCCGGATCGCGTCATCTGCGCCCGCCAGCAGCTCGGGATCGATCTGGGGAGCCACCGCGTCGTCGATGTGGAGGCGGCCGACCGCGACCGCAACGTCGGTGGCTGTAAGCGTCGCACCACCGAACACGAGAGCCTCGGTCGCGATGCGGTACCCGACGCTGTCGGGCCCGAGCGTAATCGGCGCGGCAGTACCAGTACCAGCACCAGCAGCACCAGCGCCAGCACCACCAGCACCAGCGGCACCAGCACCAGCACCAGCAGCACCACCAGCACCAACACCAACACCCGCAGCACCGGCACCGCCCCCGCGCACGATCGTGCCCCCGCCGAGCCCCACAGACAGCACGTCGGGCATGCGAAAGTTCGTGCGGATCCCCCCGATCTCTGCCGCGTGCGACGACTGCCTAGGAAACCCGCCTGCGAGCACACCAATGTCGGTGGTCGTGCCACCAATGTCGACCACGAGCGCGTCAGAGACGCCGCTTAGGTGCGCGGCGCCGCGAATCGAGTTGGTCGGGCCGCACCCGATCGTAAATACGGGGTAGCGCAGCGCGAAGTCGAGCCGCATGAGCGTGCCGTCGTTTTGACCGAAGTAGATGTCGGCTTCGATTCCGTGCGCGGCGAGTGAGCGAGCGAAACCGTCGGCCATGTCGCCGAGCGTGCGAATCAGCGAGGCGTTGAGAATCGTCGCGTTTTCGCGCTCGAGCAGCCCGATCGAACCTATCTCGATCGACCGCGATACGGGCACGCTCAACAGCTCTTCGACGAGGGCGGCTGCCCGCTGTTCGTGCGCGTCGGCGACGGGAGCAAAGACGCCAATGACCGCGACCGCGTCAACGACGCCCCGCATCTGTTCGGCGGCGGCACGCACCGCGTCTTCGTCGAGCGGGCTGATCTCGCGCCCGTCGAATTCGTGGCCGCCTGCGATCACAAACGAGGGGCCAGCCACGGCGGCGCGCAGGTCTTGGGGCCACCCCTCAAACGGTGGCACAGCGGTGGTGGCGGGGCCGCCCAAGCGCAGCACACCCACCCGGCCGAGGCCGCGCCGTTCGACGATCGCGTTCGTGCAGTGCGTCGTGCCGAGCATCGCGGCCGACACCTCGCCCACGGCGATCCCCGACGCCTCGAGCACCAGGTCGATCGCGCGGGCGACGCCCTCACCCGATCGCGCCTGCGTGGGCGTCTTGACCGATGCGAGCACGCGGCGTTCGGGGTCGAGCACGATCGCGTCCGTGTTCGTGCCGCCAACGTCGATGCCAATTCTGTAGCTCATGCGCGGGCCTCCTGCGTCGTCGAGTCTTGCTCCGGATCATTGGGCGCGGGCGGCAGCCCGGCCGCGGCCAGTTCTTCCACCGGCGTAAACGGTACGTCGTAGCCGAAGTAGGCGGGGCCTGCGGTGTCGAGGCCGCGCTGCGTGCGCCACTGCGGGTGGCACGGAAACGCGACGATGGTCACGCGCGCGCCGTAGCGCACCGTCTCGGTGGTGATGGGGTGCCCCGTCGCCTGGTCGAGCACCGCGATGAGGTCGGGGGTGACGGCGGCGACCTGGCCGTCGCGGGTGGCGAGCAGCATTTCGTTTTGAAACGCCAGTTCAAACGTGCGGCCGCGGTCGGTGCCGGTGCCGTCGAGCGCGGCACGGCCGCGCGTAAACCCGCCCTCGACGGCGCGCTCGATGGCGCTCACCTTACCGTCGAACAGTCGGTAGCCGCCGAGCCTGGTGAGCATCGCGTCGATGCGTTCGTCGTCGCGCACCTGTGAGCTGCGCAGCATGCGGCCGATTTCGCGGGCCATGGTGAGGGTGCCTGGAATCGCGCACTCGCGGGCGACGCGGCCGGGGTAGGCGTAGTCGATCATTGTCGCTGAGCCGCCCATCTCAAAGGTGAGCACGCGCGCGAGCCGCTCAGACCACGCGCCGTCGACCGGGTATGACAGCACGGCGTTGCCCTGCGCGTCGACGAGCACGGTCGCGCCCGGCCCGTAGCCTGCGAGGTGAAACGTGACCATCTGTGCCTCAGGAAACGCGCGCCCCATCGCGTCGCCGTCGACGATGGGCAGCCCGCGCTCGGCGGCCGCCGCGATCGGAATCAGCGAGTTGCCGCCCCCGATCTCGATTGGCATGATCGCTGCGATCTTGCGGCCGGTGCCCTGCTCGAGCAGGTCGAGGGCGCGGCCGAGCTCTTCGGCCCCCGCGATCTTCTCGATCGATACCGACGGCGCACCGATCATGCCGACGGGCACGACGAGGCCCTCGTCGTCGAGCTCGGCCACCTGCAGCACTCGCACGTCGCCGTGTTCGCGAATGGCGCGTTTGGCGTGCAGCGACCCGACGTGCGGGTCGCCGCCGCCGCCGGTGCCGAGCACGGCGGCACCGATCGCGATGTCGTCAATATCGGCCTCGGTGATGCTTGTGAGCACTGGGCTGGTCATCGTGTGGTTCCTTCGGCGAGGGGGTGGGCCGCCGCGTCGGTCGCGGCGGTATCTGGGCTGGGCTCGGCTTGATCCGGATCATCGCCCGTGGCGCGCTTACCCGTGCGCGCGAGACCGAGCAGCGCGTGGGCAACGAAAGCGGCGAGGATCGCGTCGAGCGCGGGGATCGTCGTGAGCGTGAACGCGCCGAGCCCCAGTCCGTCGCCTGCCTGCGTCGTGAGCACACCGGTGACGCAGCCAATGCCCCAGGCCACGAACGCCCAGGCGTCGACAGCGGGCGCGCTCGTGCTCGTGTCGCTGCCGTCAGTGTCGAGGTCGTCGGTGTCGCTGTCGTCGGTGTCGCGGTCGTCAGTGCTCGCATGCTGCCGCAGCCGGCCCGTGCGGCGGGTGAAGAACTCGGCGAGGTACACGCCGCCGTAAGGGGCAATGAACGTGCCCATGACCGAGATGAACGGAATGAACGCGTCGTAGATGCCTGCGACCGCGGCCCCGATCGCGATGGCGCCGCCCGCGAGCGTGAGCGTGCGGCGGCTCACGCGCGTGAACACGACCGAGAGGTTGAGCGCGGCAGAGTAGAGGTTGTTGGTGTTCGTCGTCCACTGCGCGAGGGTGAGCACGATGAGCGCGAACGCGCCCAGGCCGAGCATGAAGAACATGCGCATCAGATCTTCAACGCCCATCACACGCGAGAGCACGAGCGCGACGATCACGATCAGCGAGTTGCCGACGAAGAAGCCGGTGAAGCCGGCCGCCATGGCCTGCTTGGGCGTTTTTGCCCAGCGTGCGATGTCGGGGGAGATGATGACACCAAACACGAATATGCCCATGACGAGCGACACCGCGCCGCCAAACGTGAACTGCGCCGGAATGTCGGCCAGGAGGTCGCCCGCACCAAACTGTGCGAACGCGAGCACCACCGCGAGGCCGAGTAGCCCGATAAGCAGCGGCACTGCCCACGAGCTGAGGCGTTGAATGGAGCGGTAGCCCCACAGCGCGGTGAGCATCATGAGGATTCCACCCACGACGGTGAACAGGTGCACGGGTAGGTCGGCGCCCAACAGCTCATCGACGGCGATGCGTGCGTTATCGGCGAAGAACCCGGTCTGTACACCAAACCAGCCGAGCGACGAGATGGCCATCGCGATGGCGATCACGCGGCCGCCGATGGTGCCAAACACCGCGCGCGAGAGCATGGCGCTGGTGAGGCCGGTGGCGGCGCCGACATAGGTGCAGGCCATGGCGAGCAGCCCCAGCAGCACCGAGCCGAGAATCGTGGCAGAGAGCGCCTCGTTGAAGGGAAGCCCGTTGCCGAGCTGCACGCCCATGATGGTGCCCGACAGGTCGATGCCAATGGCGATCCAGATGCCCGCGATAGGCAGCCAAGACTTGCGTTCGCTGGCTGGCACACGGCCTAGTTCGTAGTCTGACTTGGTGGATTTAGCGCGTGCCTTGGCGGCGTTCGCGCGGGGTTCATGTGTCATGAGGTGGTGGTCTCCGTCGAAGCAGCGGGCGCGGCTGTGATGAGCTGCGCGAGCGTGCTCCAGGTGTGTGAAAGGTGCTCGTCGTAGAGCTCGGGCGTGTAGTGGCTCATCTGCAGGAACAGGCCGTCCATGAGGCACAGGAAATGCGAGGTGAAGGCCTCCGCGGGCAAGCTTGTGAATTGCCCGCGGTGCACACCGTCGAGATATGTCTCTCGAACGGCGGCCGACAGTTCGGCGTCCCAAACCTGAAACGCGTCTGTCAGACCGGATGTCTGAACCGTGGTGCGGCCCAGCGTGGTGCGAAGGTGAAGATTGAGTAGATCGGGGTGTGCGCGGTAGAACGCGCTCACGCCCGTGAGAAAGCGGTGCAGTCGATCGAGCGGGTCGGTGCCCGCCGAGTCGGCTACGAGCGCCGTGAAGTAAGCGCGGTGCTCGGCGAGCGAAGCGATATACACCTCGGTGTACAGCTCGTCTTTGCTTGCAAAGTGCGCGTAGATCGAGGGTGCCTTGATGCCAACATCGGCTGCGATGTCTCTGAGGGAGGTCTCGGCATAGTCGGCCCGTGAGAACCGCGTCAGCGCGGCCTGCAAAATGCGAGTTCGGGTCATCATCAATACCTAACTAATGGTCGTTAGGCTGAGCTTAGGGGGCGGCCCGACCGCACGTCAAACCTTGTACGGCGTGAACCACCGCGGTGCATTACGCTTGATCGGGGCCGCGCGCCCGACGCCGCAAGCCCGCTACACCGCACCACAAGGAGTCTTAGTGACCAACACGCTGCTCGTCTTTGCCCACCGCGACGAGGCCTCGGCGTTCGCCGACGTGCCCCACCTCGTAACCGGCGTCGGTAAGATCAACGCCGCGACCTCGCTCGCCCACGCACTCACTGCCGGTGCTGCTGCGGGTGCTGCTGCGGGTGCTGCTGCGGGTGCTGCTGCGGGTGCTGCTGCGGGTGCTGCTGCGGGTGCTGCTGATGCTGGGGGAGCCCGGATCACGCGGGTCATTGTGCTGGGCACCGCGGGCGTCGTGGGTGATGCTCCGGATCGCCCCAGCCTCGACGATGTGTATCAGGTGACTGGCGTAGTGCAGCACGACTTTTCGCTGCCGTCGCCGACGCTCACGCCCGCGGGCGAGGTGCTGCTGCCCGAGTTCACCGCGACGATTGCGACCGGCGACGTGTTCGTGAAAGACGACGCGCAGCGCGCACACATCGCGGGCCTCGGCGCGACGCTCGTCGACATGGAGGCGTACGCCTACGCCTCGGTGTGTGCGAAGTTTGACGTGCCGCTGCAGGTGTTCAAGATTCCGTCAGACTTCGCCGACAGCTCGACCACCGACGAAGAGTGGGACGAGATCGTGTTTCGTAAGAGCGAGCAGCTGCGCGACTTCTACGAGACGCGTCTGAAGTAGCACGCATGAACCTCCCCGCATGCCAAAAATATGCGCGACTACTTCCGCTTTAGCCAGGCCCATAAACGGAACTCGTCGCGCATATTTGACGTTCACCGCGCGGCGAGGCCGAAGCGGTGCGCATCAGCGAGCTGCCAGTCGAGTGCCCACTCGGCGGGAGCCTCAGCGAGCAGTTCGCCGGGCTCGAGCCACCGGTACAGCTCGGCGTACGAGGCGTTGCGCTCGCCGCTGACGTTCTGGCGCAGCATATGGGGCGAGAGTTCTGAACGGTCGCGCACGCCCATCGACGCCATCAGCCGCAGAGCCTCGTCGACCGTGTTCTTGTGATAGTTGTAGACCCGGTCGATCTTGGTGGGTACGTGCAGGGCACGCTGGCGAATGGGGCTCTGCGTCGCGATGCCGGTGGGGCAGGTGTTCGTGGCGCATCGCAGCGACTGAATGCAGCCGAGCGCCATCATCATGGGGCGCGCGGCGTTGGTGTAGTCGGCGCCCTGAATGAGTCGCTTCACGATGTCGGCGCCCGAAGCGATCTTGCCCGAAGCGCCAATCTTGATGCGGTCGCGCAGACCCGCCCCCACGAGCGCGTTGTGCACGGTCAACAGCCCCTGCGTGAGCGGCATGCCCACGTTGTCCTCGAACTCTTCGGGGGCGGCGCCGGTGCCGCCCTCAGACCCGTCGACGATGATGAAATCGGGCGTCGTGCCCACCTCGATCATCGCCTTGCACATGGCTAGCACGTCGCGCTGCGAAGTGACGCAGAGCTTAAACCCTGCCGGTTTGCCGCCCGCGAGTTCGCGCATCTGCGCGATGAACTCGACCAGTTCGATGGGGGTTGAAAAGGCGCTGTGCTGGGCGGGGCTCACACACTTGACGCCCTGCGGCACCCCGCGGGTTTCGGCGATCTCGGCGGTCACTTTGCTCGCCGGGAGCACGCCGCCCAGGCCGGGCTTTGCGCCCTGACTGAGTTTGAGTGACACACACTTCACCTGGTCGTGGTTCGCTTTCTCAGCGAACTTCTCGGGGCTGAATCGGCCGTCGTCGGTGCGGGCGCCAAAGTAGCCGCTGCCGATCTCCCACACCAGGTCGCCGCCGCCCGCGTGGTGGTATGGCGAGATGCCTCCCTCACCCGAGTCGTGGGCGAAGCCGCCCTTCTTGGCGCCAGCGTTGAGGGCGTGAATCGCATTGGCGGACAGCGCGCCAAAACTCATCGCCGACACGTTCATGAGCGACATGTCGTAGGGTTTGGTGCAGTCGGGCCCGCCGACCGTGACCCGGGGCGTTTCTGCGGGCGGTTCAAGCGGCGTAACAGAGTGCACGAGCCACTCGGCGCCCTCGCGTTCGACGTCGCGCAGCGTACCAAACGCCTCCTCAGACTTGGCGTTCTTTGACCGGTCGTAGATCAGCTCGCGAGTGGTGCGGCTAAACGGCCGGCCGTCCCAGTCGCGCTCGATGAAGTACTGCTGAATCTCGGGGCGTATCGCCTGCAGCAGGTAGCGTGCGTGCCCAATGATGGGGTGGCTGCGCAGCACCGCCTTCTTCTTCTGCGTGATGTCGTAGACACCGACGATGGTGAGCGCGGCCGCGGCCGCCCCCGCGAAGAGGCCCACTTTGTTCGAACGAGACGCCATTGTTCCTCCGTGCGGTGAGTTGAAGCCACGTAAGCTCTGTACGCTCAGTGACCTCGTCGGCATGATCGGTGTAACCACCCTTGCACAAGTAGGCAGTCAGGGCTACTGGTTACCCGCACGTCATGCCGGTGCCGCACGCGTTAGATGCCGCTTACCTACGGCTCACGTTTTTGTTTCAGCTCGTGTAGAACCCGGTGAAACCAGGGGCTCTCGGTGGCGCCTGCTCCTGCGCGTGACGCTACCTCGTCGGCGAGCTGGCGTAGTCGTTCAAGCTGCGCGACCGCGTGCCGCGCTTCGACACTGCGCTCAATGTCGTCTCGCAGCGGTGTGCGGCCGCTGGCGGCGTAATCAGCGAGCTCTGAGAGTGCGAATCCGCCCACGCGTGCATCGTCACCAGCGTCGTCGGTCGACCGATTGACCGCGTCATCTTGTGTCATGTCCATCCGCCCATTCCGCGTAGAAGCGCGCTTCGCGCTCGCGCTATCGCACCGCGCACCGTAGAGACGGGAACTCCAAGTTCGCCAGCGATCTCCAAATAAGAATATCCAGCCAGCTCGCGCAAAAGCCAGGCCTGACGCTGCAGATCCGGTAACGCATCGAGTGCGTGCGCAACCTCCTGCAGCTGAGACGCGACCTCGACGTGACGTTCAGGCTGTGCGACCCTCGATGCTGGCGCATTGAACTCAGTGAGCGGCTCGTTAGTTGGGCGTGCGCGTGTGCGATCAATCGCTTTGTGCCCCACGATCCTCATCAGCCAAGACTTTACTGACGCGTGATTCTCGAGGGAATCCAGCGAGTGCCAGGCAGTGATGAAGGCCTCTTGGACCGCATCATCTGCATCTGCGTTCGAGCACGTGAGCTTGCGGGCGTATCCCGACATGAGGGGCGCGTACCGGCGAAGGAGCGCTGCGAAGGCGCACCTGTCGCCGTCAACGGCCCGCGCAACAAGCACCGCGTCGGATAGACCCTCAAAATTGTGTAGCGACACGATCTCTCTTCCTAACAAAAACTTTGTAAATTCTTGTGACATATCGACGTGGGTGTGCGTCCTATGGGTAACACTAGGTCAGACCGTGATTCATCAGATGAACTAGTGGAAGATGCTCAGCTAAATCGAAGGAGATCGTCATGGCAAGCCAGCAAGGCACAACACCTGAGAAGTCAACGCGCCCAGAAACGGTAGGCGTCACGAAACCAGCGAACGCGGCGCCCAACGTAGACACCGACCCCGCTGGTGTGCGCGGCAAGACCGTGGTTGACGACTCGGTCGTTGCGAAGGTAGCGGGCATTGCGGTGCGCGAAATCGCGGGCGTATACGCCCTCGGCGGCGGAGTCGCACGAGTCGTCGGCGCAATGCGAGACGCGGTGGGCAATACCGACCTGGCCCAGGGCGTATCGGTGGAGGTGGGGGAGACCCAGGTCGCCGCAGACATCTCGCTCGTTGCCGAGTACCCCGTGCCCCTGCAAGAGCTGGGCGCCAATGTACGCGCGGCGGTGGGGCATGCGATCGTCGAACTCGTCGGAATGGAAATTGCTGAGGTGAATGTGACCGTGACCGATGTGCATGTGCCATCAGACGACCAAGACGAGGCGCCGGATCGTGAAGCTGGCGACGCATCGAGAGTGCAATGAACGACTCCGTGGTGGGGGCAGCGGCCGGCGCGACGCTTGCCCTCACGTGGGTCATCCTCGGGTTTTGGGCCTGCTTCTTTGTCGGCCTAGCCATGGTGGTGGGCGCCTTCGTCGCCAAAGCCCTCAGCGGCCGCATTGACGTGCGCGCACTCGGCGACGCGCTTCGCGGGCGACGGAGTTCGTAGTGGACAACGCACCAGTCGTGCACTCGCGCAGTGAAGCGCACGATAGCGACGAGGGTGAGGCACTCACGATCCGGGGCCGCACACAGATCACCTCAAGCGCGCTGCACAGCATCGTGGCGGGGGCCGCGGCCACCCAGCTGGCCGTGCCCACAGGCACGGTGACCGTGCGCATCACAGATGCCGACGGAGACCTCGGGATTCGGGTGAGTGCCCCGATCTGTGTAGCGGCGCTCGCATCGACAGCGGTTTCGAGCGCGTTGCCCGGCGAGACACTCACCCAGCGCAGCGAACGGCTGCGCCTGGCCATCGGGCGACAGATCACGGAGCTGACGGGCCACCGCGTGGGGAGTTTGGCGTTGCACCTGACAACGGCGAGGATCGCACAGAAGGGCCGTGCGCGATGACGAACCAGCGACTCTACAAGCGCATTGTGCGACGCGAGACTCACTCATCACGATCGCTCGCGACGGTGATCACAGTGGTATCGATCTCGATCGTGCTGATCTGGGTTGGCACCGAGATCGTGCTGCACTTGACGGAGCTACCGCCCCTCATTGCAGCGCCTCGCACACTCGCAGAAGCTGTGGGCGGCCAAATCGTGTACTCGAGCGTTCAGCTGGGCAGCGTCGCGGCTATCGGGCTCGCAGCGGGAACATTGGCCGTGGCAGCAGCGATCTCGCCGGGACGACGCGCCCGCCACTGCCGAGTAAACGACCGAGCCGCATTTGTTATCGACGACGCCACACTGGCGTCAGGGGTAGCTGCCCGCGTGGCACGCGTCGCCGGGGTTTCTCGAGACATGGTGCGCGTCACCGTGGGGCGCCGCACCGTTGAAGCCCAGGTCACTCCGGTGACGGGGGTTCCCGTGGCCGAGCACCTGTGCGAGCAGGCCCTGCGGGCAGAGCTCATTGCGGCCGAGCTTGCGCCGAGCATGCGGGGCAACCTGAGCGTGCGTACACAGGGGCGAGTCGGCGCATGAACACCACGCCCCGGCTACTCAACCGCGCGATCTTGCTGTGCGCTGGCCTAGTCTGTCTGGGAGTGGGCGCATGTGCGCTCGCCGCCGCTGTCATGCCCGAGTGGCGGGCTGCGTGGGAACGTACAGCGGCACGGCTTATCTCGTGGCTGACTGAACTGATCGCGTACGCACCGGTCGTCTTCCAGCTGCCGCTTGTTTGGCTGCTCATCCTTGTCGCGATAGCGGTACTTTTGGCGCTGGGAGTGCTCGTTATCGCTGTGCAGGGCGGAGGCCGCACAGCGACCCTGCTCAAGAGTGCCGCGCCGCGGAGCCGTCGTGGCAGGCCCGCCGCGGGGGAGCTTCGCGGCACTGTCACGATCGACGTGAAAGTCGCTGAGGTGCTGCTGAAAGAATCGCTCGCACCCGAGCTCGAGGTGCTGTCGGTGCGTGTGAGCGCCCACACGATGCGCGGCAGCACGGCGATGCGAGTGTCGCTCGGAGTACGCCGCGGTACGTCGCCCGCGACGATCGTGCAACTGGTGGAAGAAACGATTGGACAGTGGGATGCCCTGCTGGGCAAGCAACTACCAATCGTCATCGAGATCACGAGCCCGGTGCAATCGAGATGGCGCAGCGAGCTGCGCGCGGCATAGCCAGAAACCACGAACACACACTTACCTAATCCGCAGTACCCCCAACCGCAGTACCCCCAACCGCAGTACAACGAAAGGAACGGCACCATGAGCGCTGAAGACAAGATGAAGAACGCGGCACAAGACCTCGCGGGCAAAGCGAAAGAAGCGGTGGGCAAGCTCACCGGCGATGAAGCGAAGGAGGCCGAAGGTAAGGCCGATCAGGCTGCAGCGAGCGTCAAGAAGGCGGGCGAAAACGTGAAGGACGCGTTCAAGAAGTAGCGCGCCTCGTCGCAGTCGAGGGCGGGTGGTGTGGAGCGATCGAAGCGCCGCCCGCCCTCATCGCCTCCCACTGCGGTGAGGCTAGTCTGGGGCGATGGACAGTGCAGACCATCTCATCATGAGTAATCGACCACGCGAACGACGGTACGAGTTCGGCGATCTGGCGATCGTGTTCAATGACACACCCGCGAAGACGCCGCCGACTGAGAACGCAGAGCTCCCCAAACGCACATTTGTGCTCGTGCACGGCATTGGCATGGGGCGCATCGTGTTCGACGATGTTGCCCCGATTCTGGCTCAGCGGGGCCGGGTGATCGCGCTCGACCTGCCCGGCTTTGGTGACTCGCCTGAGCCGGGTTCAGACACCGAAATCGTCGAAACCGCGGCTAATCTGGCGAGGTTCATTCGCGATGAACAGCTCGGTCGAGTGGTGCTGGTGGGACACTCGATGGGCACCCAAATCACGGCTCAGCTTGCCGCTGACCACCCCGAGCTCGTCAACGGGCTCGTGCTCATTGCGCCCACCATCAACAGGCTCGAGCGCAGCGTGATGAAGCAAACCGAACGCATGGCGCAAGACCTCTCGGGCGAAGGGCTCAAAGTGCTCGCGACGGGGCTCTACGAATACTTCAAGACGAGCCCGCTGTGGTTTGCCAACAAGCTCAAGTTCATGCTCGATCACCGCCTCGAAGACGTGTGTCCGCGGGTCACGGTGCCCGCGCTCGTGCTCGCGGGCGAGACCGATCGCGTCTGCCCACGCGAGTGGGTCGCCGAAGTGGCCGCTGCGCTGCCGAAGTCTACAATGCGTGTGATTCCGGATCGCGGCCACGAGGCCGTCATCAAAAGCCCCGAGCCCGTCGCCTCCATGATCCTCGAGTACCTTGGTCAGCTCGATGAGCCTGGTGGGGTGGTTCGGCATACGCGAGACTGACCCAGCACTGAAATGACGATCCGGCACGCCAAATACGTATTTAACGTGCCGGATCGTTATTTCGATGCCTGCGCAGGGCCGGTGCGTGTGCTGAGAGTTAGCGCACGCCGCTCATCAGCTTGAGGATCGGCTTACGCACGACGAGCAGCAAGATAGCCACCGCGATCGAGGCGAGCCCGATGATGAGGAAGTACGAGACCTCGGCCTCCGCGGTGTACAGGCTCGCGAGCGAACCCGAGGCGGCCGAGCCGAGCGACACTGACAAGAAGAACAGCGCGACCATCTGCGAGTGGAAGGCGCGCGGCGCGAGCTTCGTCGACAGCGACTGGCCGACCGGTGACAGGCACAGCTCGGCCATCGTGAAGAGGAACAGGATCCCCGCGAAAGCGATGAGCGGCACCGAGCCGTCAGCCCAGCCCGCGAACGGAATGAAGCACAAGAACGCGACCCCCATGAGGCCGGTGCCGAGCGCGAACTTCACCGGGGTCGAGGGCTGGCGCGCGCCCAGCTTCACCCACATGCCGGCGAAGACGCCCGCGAAAATAATGATGAAGATCGGGTTGATCGACTGCACCATGCTCGGCGGCATCGTCCACCCAAAGAGGTTCAGGTTGAGGCGGGTGTCAGCGTAGAACGCGAGCGCGGTGAACTGCTGCTGAAACAGCGACCAGAACACGGCCGAGGCGATAAACAGCGGAATAAACGCGAACACGCGCTTGCGCTCGACAGCATCGATCTGGCGGCTCGTGAGCATCACGGTGAACAGCGCGATCACGGTCACAATCACGAGCACGACGACAATGTTCGACAGGTTCTCGGCGGTGATGAGGCCAAACGCGACGGCGAGCACAATTACGCCCAGCGCGGCCACGAACACGACCGGCCACACGCGCTTCTGCTTTGCTGTGAGCGGGTTCTGCGGCTTGCGGCTCGCGTCTGAGATGGTGCGCCCACGCATCAAGATGTACTGGATGAGGCCCGCGGCCATACCAATCGCGGCGAGCGCAAAGCCCCAGTGAAAGCCCTTCCAACCCCACAGCGCGCTCGTCGCCAGCGGGCCAACGAGCCCACCGATGTTCACACCCATGTAGTAGATCGAGAACGCGGCGTCTCGGCGCGTATCTTCACGCGTGTAGAGATCGCCCAGCACCGTAGAGGTCGTGGTCTTGAGAGATCCGGATCCAATGGCCACACCGATGAGGCCGATCGCGAGGCCCAGCGCGCCGGGTACGAACGCGAGCGCGAGGTGGCCGGCCATGATGAGGCACGCGGCGGTGAACAGGGTGCGTTCAGCGCCCAGCACGCGGTCGGCGACCCAGCCACCGAGCACCGCCGAGAGGTAGACAAGGCCACCGTAGGCGCCGACGATGGATCCGGCGGCCGCCTGCGACAGTCCGAGGCCGCCGTCAGAGACCGAGAAATAGATGTAGTAGGCCAGAAGGGCCTGCATGCCGTAGAAGCTAAATCGCTCCCACATTTCGACGCCGGCGAGGTTGGCAAGCCCCCAGGGGTGGCCGAAGAAGCCTCGCTTCGTCGTCTTGGGTGTATCGGTCGGTGTGTCAGTGGTTGTCGACACGGGTTCTCCTCGCGGATAGTGACGCGCAGAAGCCTCGCAGCGAGCCTGCGATGCAGCCGTCGCTTTGAGGCGCTGCATTGCAAACTTCAAATTTGATAACGTGCGACGTTGCAGGGCATAGCCAGTTGAAGCGACCCGGGTATGGGCCAAGAGAGCCGGCGGTGGCAGGTGGCCCCGTGTGGGGGCTCGGGCCGCGCAAAAACAGCCGCAGTCGCAAAGTTATTCTGGAGCCCACTATACCCGGGCTTTTGGAGCGGCCCCTGGACTGCGCGCGCTGTGGCCGCTGTGCCTGGAAACGAGAAAACCCCCGCGAATTCAGTTTGAAACTGAACTCAGCGGGGGTTTTGGTGGCGGTGACGGTGGGATTTGAACCCACGGTGGCTATTAACCACACAACATTTCGAGTGTTGCACCTTCGGCCGCTCGGACACGTCACCGAGAAAGAGAATACGGGATTTAGGGGCGCCTGCGCTAATCGAGGGGGTGTAATCGGTGATCGCGGGCGTGTCGCGCACTCATGGGACTGCGCTCTCCTCAGGAAGCAGCCGGATAGACAGCAGCATCTGAACGGCGGTGACGATTCGCACCGTAGCCGAAATCACGCAGGCGCTGGCCCAACTCTGCGCGCTTCACGGCCCCGAGTTTGGCGCGTGCGGTAGAGAGGTGTGACTCGACAGTACGGCTTGTGCAGCTCATCAGAGAAGCTATTTCGCCGTTACTCAAACCAGCCGCGGCATGCTGTGCCGTTTCGAGCTCGCGTGAGGTGAGGGTTGGTTGCAGGGGCTCTGCAATGTCGGCGACGGTGAACCACGGGAGACGCACCTGCGCGGCCGCCTCAATTTCTTTGAGTTTGAGGTGGCAGGCGGCAACGTTGCCGGTGGCACGCCTGCGTACATAGATGGCGTTTGCCTCCTGTGCCGCGTGTGTGGCTGGTCCCCAGTGGCCGAGTTGCTGCGACCTGTCGGCAGCAGCCAGCAGCGCCGACGGGTTCTGTGATTCGAACGCCTCGCTCTGGGCGTCGATGAGCGTAAACAGGGGCAGGGGCGAGGGCGGTGGGGTGGAGGCCCATGATCCGGCTCTAAGAGGGGCGCCGGGAGCATGTGCAGCGAGCGTGCACGCGTGTGCCTTGGTGCTGTGCGCGCCCTCAAACTGCGCTGGAAAATAGTACGCGAGCAGGTGCGCGACTGCGTTCGAGGGGCGGGGCTGCACGCCGTCGAGCGACCGCAGTTGGCAGCCAATTTCTGTGATCACGTTGCGCAGGCGTAGCGGGATGAACCGCGGGGCGCGTGCCTCGAGTCGCGTCCATTCTCGGCTCGCACGTGCGGCGTCGCCGGCGGTCAATGCGCTGGCGGCTTGCAGCAGGTGCCGCAGCCACACGGTATGAAACTGTGCGCCGGTGAGATGCGCGGGAATCTGCGACAGCACGCCAGAGGCGTCGACGTTCGCCCCGGTGATCAGGGTCAATACCCCTTCGGTGAGCGCGGCTGAAGCGAGCACATCTTGCAGCGCGTGCGGGCTCGTGATGGCGAGTGCCGCGATGCGGTCGATGCGGTCGATGCGGTCGATGCGGCGATCGGCCTTTTGGGTGGGAAGGATCGGCGGCGGGGAACACCCGAGGAGCGCGTACTCGAGGGCCACGAGCTGTTCGGCGTGCAGCGCTACCTCAGCGACCGGGTGATGGCGTGCGAGGTCGCAGATCGCGGCCGTGTCGTCACCGAGCTCGGAGTTGTCGTTCCAGCGTCGAAACAGCAGCGCTGAGGTGCCGTTGGTGTCGAAATCGGGGGTGCTGGTGTTGGCAATGGTATTGGCGCCGAGGAGCTTTGTCGGCTCAGGGGGCAGCCGCACTTCAGCGCGCAGCAGCTGGTTTAAGAACTCGGCCCCGTAGCGGGCGCCGCCAGCGGGAGCAAAATCTAGGGGGAGTTGCTGCAGCGAGCGCACGCTCTCAAGTGGACCGCTGAGCACGGCCGCGGCGCGCGTACGCTCGAGAGGCGTGAGAGGTTCTGCGTCGGTGATGCGCAGCAGCAGATCGCGTGCCTCGAGGCGCGCAAACGACAAGAACGTGGCGAGCGAGCTGCGCAGCACCCGGTTATGCGCACGGTCGGCCCGCGCATCGAGCGAGTGCCCGCCTGCCGCTCCACTGCTGGTGAAAGCCCACGCGCAAAAGAACGATTCTCGGTCTGACAGCGAGATGCCAAACTCGGTCTGCATGAGCAGCTGGGCAGCGGCGTCACGCATCGCATCGGCCACGAGCGCAGCTTCGGCGTGCCGGCGCAACTCCGCGGCATAGAACTCGGGCACTGTGTACACGCCCGCGGTACTTGCTGACTCAAGCAGGATCCGGGCATCAAGCAGCTGTGCGACCGCATCTGCCGAGGTTAGGTCTACTGCTCCAGTGGGCGTTCTCGGGTCGATGCTCGCAAGCACAATTGCCGCGGCGATGGCGTCCTTCGTGAGGCCGTGTTCAGCTGCGTGTGTGACGGCGGTGAGCGTGGGGAGGTGCGCGTCGCCAATGTCGAGTGTGGTGACCTTTGCTACCGGTGCAGCAGCCAGCTTGCCAGCTTCAGCGAGCACCAGTAGATCGAGAATCCAGCCGGGCCGGCCCCAGCCGAGATCTGCGATCACCGACGTGATGGCTGAGTCGAACGGGGTAGGGCGCTGGAGCTCAATGAGATGCGTGCTCTCTGACGCAGACATAGGGGGCAGAGTGGCATTGCGCGCTTCTGCAAGGACTGCGCTGAGATGTGGATGGTTTGAATGCAGCTTGTGTAGGGCCGCGTGATAGGTGGGCGCCGCGAGGTCGTTGCGGATCGCGGCGACGCAGCTTTCACCCGCAGCCACACGCTCGAGCACGCTGACGAGCACGGCGTAGTCGGCCGACTCGAACTCGTCGATGAGTACGGTGCAGTCATGAGGTACGGCCGTCAGCTGTTCGATCGCATCGGGCGCACTGAGATTGATGCGTGTGTGCGCTGACTTGCGTTCAGTGAACCGCTCGGCGAGGCCGGTGAGCATGTGGCTCTTGCCGATTCCACTGGGGCCGGTTAAGAGCACCAGCCCCGGCAGCGTGGTCGCCGATTCGAGCATGTTGAGTAGGTTTGTGCGCCAAGCATTTGGGCACTTCCGAAACACCATCGTCCTGCCTCCCCCGAAGCGTGCAATGCAACGTGTGATGCGTACCACTCTAACCAACAAGTGAGTAGTTATGTTGGAGAAATATGGATGGTGTTGCAGGAAATTGTGCAGTTATGGGTACTTAACTCAGGGTTTCAAAAAACAATCTCAGGGATATCGGCTGCTAGGCGTGCACCTGCGGACGGCATTTTCAGTACTACGTAAGTACCTAGGCTGTCGAGCGGTAAGCCCCTAGTCTCGGCCGTAACCGTCAAAGTTTGCTCTGACGTGAATGTAGTGAAAGCCACATTATTTTGGGGGGACACACCTTGAGACTGAATACCCAGGACCAGACACAGGGGAAGCGGCGCCGTAGACGCGCTCTCGCCTTTGTGACGACGGCCGCGGTTGCCGCAATGGGAGCGGTGACCGTAAGCAACGTTGCTAGCGCTGACGAGCAGACGCCGCCCACAGGAGCGGTATCAGCCGCTCACGGGCACGGGCTCTTCCTAGACGTTCTCGGACTAGATCTTGCTGGCACCGCCAGCGCACACAGCGCGTTCGACAGCAGCGACGCTACATGGACCGATAGCGATTCAGCGCAGCTTGAAGTTGCTTTGCTCGGTATGCCGATCAACCTCGGCACCGTCACGCTACCGCTACTAAAGGATCCCGCGAACCCGGCAGGGGGAGGCTTGCTTGATCTTGGCGACCTGAACGCCCTGATCGGAACGGCGGATTCTCCTTCTGAAACTACAAGTATCGCGACTTCGGGTATCGCCGGAGCCGGTGGTAGTGCCGTCATCTTGAACCCGGGGCAGGTTGACCCGACGTTCAGGCCGGCACAGTTGGATGCGAGCGCGCTCATCGCGCAGGTGCTGGGTCAGGGGACTGCCGATGCGGTCCTAGACACCGCTAACGTCACTATTGGTGCGGTTGGCGCAAAGGCAGAGAAGTCAAATAACGTCACAAGTGACGAGTACATGGTCGCGGGTCTGCGGGCCGAAGTGCACAGCCTGCTCGTAGAAGAGCTGGTGCAGACCCTGCAGGGCACGGTCAACGACATCGTTGATCCGGTTGTCGAACTCGCAGGGCCCGGCGGTGGCCTCGAAGCGGCGTTGCAGGGCCTCGTGGACGTGGTTGACGCGCTGCCACTGGTCGAGGCAGAAATCGGTGCGGCGTCTATTGACCTAAGCGGTCTCGCTACCGCAATCGACACTGAGCTTCTTTCTAACCCGCTTGAGAACGTCGACCAGACCGTCTCAATCGATTTGAACGACGGCATGATCACGCTCGATCTCGCAAAGCTGGTCGTCGAGAATCACCCGACAGCTACTTCGTTGAGCGAACTCGACCCGAACACCGAGGTGCTGTCGGGCGACGTAGTGAATGCGATCCTCGATGGTGTCAGCGATGCCCTCATCGGTGCAGGGCCCAACTCGGCAATTAGCAAGGTCGTGTCAGTCGTAACTGACGGACTGTACGCGGCAGAGGTGAACCTCGACCTGAGCGTTGCCCTTGAGGTTAACTATCTGATTGGCACTTTGAAGGTGGCTGAAGGCCCGATCGAGATTTCCGGCACACTCGGTGGGTTCCTGGGCCAGACCGGTCACACTGCTCCGGTCATCGATGTCAACGGAGTCACGCTGCTGCCCAACCTGCCGATACCTGTGAATATTGGCAATCTGTTGCAGCCAGTAGTGAACACGTTGACGCCGCTTGTCGCCGACATTGGCAGCACCGTGCTCGAGCCGGTTGTGAATGGCGTGATCGGAAACCTGCAGCCGGGCCTCATGGCAATCGTGCAGCCGCTCGTGGCGAGACTACTTGATGACGCGCTTGAGCCGGTATTGAGCGAGCTTTTGGCGATCACAATCAATGAGCAGCCGACTGAGTTGGCTACGCCCGAACCCGGAGACCTCGGCAGCGGCAGCTTCACTGTCCGTGCGCTCAGTGTGACCCTGCTTCCGCTCTTGAACGATGCCGTAAAGCTTGATCTCGCATCGGCCACGGTAGAAGCTGCAAACGCGCAGGCGAATCTCACCGCGACGCCGGGCCAGGTGGCCGAGGGCGAGACGGTGACACTGGAAGGAGCAGCGTTCACGCCCGGTGAGACCGTTTCGTTTGCGGTGAATGGAATCACCGACGCAAGCATCACCGCGACGGTCGCCGCTGACGGCACCTTCACCGCCACCTGGGTCGTCCCCGCGGGCTACGACGATGGCGACATTGTCGAGTTCGTTGCAACGACAGGTGCCGATGATCGGGCAGAAGCTTCGGTGACGGTGGTTGAAGCGACTCTGAGCTCGAACAACTCGATTCAGGGTGGATACATCACTATCAATGGTGGTGGATTCGTGCCGGGTGAAGATGTGACGCTCGAGAACCCAGATGGCACCACGAGCACCGTAACGGCGCTTGCCGACGGCACGGTTTCGTTCACGTGGCTCGTACCCGAAGCCTACGCGCCAGGTTCTGTCACCTTTACCGCAACGGGCGGCACCAGCGGCCGCACAGCGACCTCTGAGTCAAACGTTACCCGCGCCACGGCAACGCTCACGAGCACGCCTGTGGTGGAGCCAGGCGAGACAGTGACCATCACGGGCAGCAACTTCGCCCCGGGCGAAGGTGTCACGCTCACTCTGCCAGCTAGCTGTGCCGTGACGAGTGGAACTCCTGTGATCGCAGATACCAACGGAGCTTTCACGGTCACGTGTGCTGTGAACGCATCGGTCGCAGATGGCACGGCGCTGAACTTTAGCGCGGTGGGTAACGACAGCGGACGCTCGGCGACGTCAACCACTGACGTGATGGAAGAGCCGCCCGCTGGCACCAACACCAACGCATCGGCATCGGCAGCGGCGTCTGCGCAGGCAGACGGCAACAATAACGCTGCAGTAGAAGGCGCAGCAGTGGCAGCCGCTCGCGCAGACGCATCGGCAGTGGCTTCGGCCGCGGCAGACGCGACGGCAAACGCGGCAGCTGAGTCGGCGGCACATACGACGGCCTCGACCAACGCGTCAACGAACGCCACGACGACGAGCAACGCAGCAGCACAGGCCGCCGCGACAAACTCGACGAACGCAAGCGCCAACGCATCTGCGGCTGGCTCGATCGTTGGTTCGGTTGACTCTCGCGCAGCCTCACAGGCCGCTGCAGAGGCAGCGTCAGACAGCGATGCCTCTGGCATCGCGTCAAGCCAGGCCTCGACCAACGTCAACGCAAACGCCAACGCTTCAGCGTCGGCAGCAGCTTCGGCCAACGCGAGTGCTTCACAGCAGGCGCAGGCCCAGGCAGCCGCCCAGGCCGCGGCTTACTCGCAGGCAACCTCGCAGGCGAGCGCATCTTCGAATGCTGATGCAACCGCAGCGGCAGAAGCAGCGGCGTACACCAGCGTGGATGCCAACGCTTCGATGACTGCTTCGGCCGACACGACGACGAACGCGAACTCGGCAGCACAGGCAGCTGCGCGGTCGACCGCAGACACGAACGCAACGGCTACCGCCGCTGCGAGCGCCAGCGCCGACCAGAACGCTGACTCAGACGCGGCATCGAATAACGACGCCGACCACGATTCAGCCGCCGCCGCACAGGCCGCAGCGCGTAACGCCGCCGACGCCAACGCCGCAGCAGACCCCTCCGGCGAAGCATCGGCGCAGGCTGCGGCAAGCGTAAACGCCAACGCTAACGCTTCGGCTTCTGCATCGGCTTCGGCCGACGCGGACGATCGCAGCAACGCATCGGCTCAGACCGCAGCGCAGGCGGCGGCCATGGCCGACAACAGCAGCGCGGCAAATGCTGCGGCCGACCCCAACGCGAAGGCGGCTGCCCAGGCGGCCGCACGCCCGAACGTGCAGGCGACCGCTACCGCCGACGCAGCGCAGAACGCCGAGTCGTCAGCGCTCGCGGCAGCAACCACGACGGCCAATGCCTCGGCTGCGCAAGACGCAGACGCGAGCGCAGCCGCCAGCGTGAACGCTGAGGCATCGGCTCAGGCGGCGGCGCAGGCTGACTCCTCGTCGAATGCCTCGTCGAACGCCGCAGCAGATGTGAACGCCGCAGCATCGGCCTCAGCTTCGGCACAGGCCGACAGCAAGGCGAACGCTGCCGCTCAGGCTGCGGCCGAAACCTCGGCCATGGCTGATGCTTCGACGCAGGCCACGTCACAGGCATCGGCAGCCGCTACGGCGAACGCCGAGGCAGCGGCGCAGGCGGCATCGCAGGTCGCGGCCCGGGCAGACGTGGTGGCAGACGCTTCGCAGAACGCGTCGCAAGACACGTCTACCACCGCGAACGCAGCGGCGAACACGGCGGCGCAGGCCAGCGCCAACCATGATGCCACCGCGAACACTGCTACCGCAGCGCAGGCACAGGCGCAGGCTTCGGCCAACGCCAGCTCTGCGGCCAACGCGGCCGCAGAGACCGCAGCGAACGCTGACTCGTCGGCGACCGCGGCTGCCTCGGCCTCTGCTTCGGCTACGGGCACGGCACAGGCTGATCCGAAGGGCTCGGCTGACGCTGATCCGAAGGGCTCGGCTGACGCTGATCCGAACGGCTCGGCTGACGCTGATCCGAAGGGTTCGGCTAGCGCTGATCCGAAGGGCTCGGCTGACGCTGATCCGAAGGGCTCGGCTAGCGCTGATCCGAAGGGTTCGGCTAGCGCTGATCCGAAGGGCTCTGCAGCAGCCTCGACCAAGGGCGGCGCCAGCCAGGCGGCGTCTGAGGGTGCGGCCGACACCAGCGGTGCTAAGCGCCTGGCCGAGACCGGCACCATGCACAACGCGCTGTGGGGGATGGGCGCGCTGCTGCTGCTCGCAGGAGCGGGTGTCACGACGGTTCTAGCTTCGCGTCGCTTGAAGGAGAAGCGACTGAGCTAACACACCGTTAAGGCAACAGGGGCCGGTGTCGCGAGAGTGACACCGGCCTCTGTCGTACCTAGCCGTTAGGCTGCTGGGCATGGCGAAAACGACGAACGCGTACGCGTGCACCGAGTGTGGCTGGCAGGCCGCAAAATGGGTGGGGCGCTGCGGTGAGTGTCACGAGTGGGGCACCGTGCAAGAACGTGGTAGGCGTGGGGCGACCCTCGCGCGCACCGTGGCAGCTGCGACCCCGCTCGAAGAGCGCCGTGCAAAGCCCATTACAGAGCTCACTGGACACGTCGCACGCCACAGGTCGACGGGCGTCGGCGAACTCGACCGTGTGCTCGGCGGCGGCCTCGTGCCAGGGGCTGTTGTACTGCTGTCTGGTGAGCCCGGCGTCGGCAAATCGACGCTGCTGCTTGCTGCTGCCGCGCACGTCGCGGGGCAGGGCGCCACCGTGCTGTACGCGAGCGGTGAGGAGTCGACGGGGCAGATTAGGCTGCGTGCAGAGCGCACGGGTGCGCTGCACGACTCCCTGTTTCTCGCCAGCGAGACCGACCTGGCGACCGTCCTCGGCCACATCGACCAGGTTTCGCCGCACTTTGTAGTCGTCGACTCGGTGCAAACGCTCGCGAGTGACCAAATCGAGGGCACTCCCGGCGGCACGTCGCAGGTGCGGGAGGTCGCGGCGGCGCTGATTCGAGTCGCGAAAGAACGCGACATCCCTGTGATTCTCGTGGGTCACGTCACCAAAGACGGCTCGATTGCCGGGCCCCGTCTGCTCGAGCACCTCGTCGACGTCGTATGCCACTTCGAGGGTGACAGGCACACGGCGCTGCGCTTTCTCAGAAGTATGAAGAATCGCTACGGACCCACCGACGAGGTCGGCTGCTTCGAGATGACCGGCGGTGGCATCGCCGAAGTGCCAGACCCGAGCGGTCTGTTCCTGAGTCAGAGCACCGAAGTGCTTAGCGGCACCTGCCCCACGATCATGATCGATGGCCGTCGCGCGATGCCGGTCGAAGTGCAGGCGCTCGTCGCTAAAAGCGCGACGCCCAACCCGCGACGCGTGACGAGCGGCGTCGATCCGTCACGCGTCGCCATGGTGTTGGCAGTGCTCGAGCGGCACCTCGGCGTGACGCTCCACGACCAAGACGTCTACGTGTCGACCGTGGGCGGTGTAAAACTCACGGAACCCGCCGCAGACCTTGCGATCGCGTTTGCGGTGCTGTCGTCACGGGGCGACAAACCGATTGGGCCCAGTGTTGCGGCGTTTGGGGAACTGAGTCTCGCGGGCGAGGTGCGCCCCGTCATGGGTGAGGCGCAGCGCACGCGCGAAGCGCAGCGTCTCGGCTACTCGCAGGTCGTGTCGGGCGGTGCCCAAACGGTCAAAAACGCCTGCCTCACTGCGCGACTGCCCGCGGGCAAAGCCAGCGACACGGAGTGAGCTGGGCGCGGCACGCGGCATGATCCGGATCAAGAAGCCGAGCCCAAAGAGGCCGTAGATTGTTCGACGTCGAGAGACCTGGTCGCGGGATCAGAAATGACGAGTAGACTCAAAGATCGTGAGTAAGAACACGGTAGACGTCGTCCTTGTTGGCGGTGGCATCATGAGTGCCACCCTCGGTACCCTCATTCAGCAGGTGCAGCCTGACTGGACGATCGAAGTCTTTGAGTCTCGTGCCGCAGTGGCGACCGAGAGTTCCAATGGATGGAACAACGCCGGTACCGGCCACGCAGCGCTGTGTGAGCTGAACTACATGCCCGAGGGCAAAGACGGCACGATGACGCCCGACAAGGCGATCAAGATCAATGAGCAGTTTCAGCTCTCGCGCCAGTGGTGGTCGAGCCTGGTTGAAAATGGCACGCTGGCAGAGCCCTCTTCGTTCATCAACTCGACGCCGCACATGACGTTTGTGCGCGGGGCCGAGAACGTTGAGTACCTGCGCCGCCGCTTCGAGATTCTGAAGCAGGAGCCGCTGTTCTCAGACATGGAGTTCAGCGCCGACCCCGAGGTCATTGCAGAGTGGGCGCCGTTGCTCATCGACCGCCGCGCGAAAGACGACGTCTTCGCTGCGACTCGTTCGACGAGCGGCACCGACGTCGACTTTGGCGCGGTGACGACCCAGCTCATCGACCACATGGCCGAGCAGGGCGCCAACGTGCACCTCGGCACCGAGGTGCGTAAGCTGCGCCGCCGCGCAGACGGTACCTGGGACGTCTACACTCGCAACCGTGCAGGCTACGGCACGACCGTCGTGAACGCGAAGTTCGTCTTCGTGGGTGGCGGCGGCGGCGCACTGCCGCTGCTGCAGAGCACAGGCATCCCCGAGATCAAGGGCTTCGGCGGGTTTCCGATCAGCGGCAAGTTTCTTATGTGTGACGACCCCGAGATCGTCGCGCAGCACGACGCGAAGGTGTACGGCAAGGCAGCGGTGGGTGCGCCCCCGATGTCGGTGCCGCACCTCGACACCCGCGTGATCGACGGCAAGAAGAGCATTCTCTTTGGGCCCTACGCTGGTTTCACCCCCAACTTCCTCAAGAACGGATCGTGGTGGGATCTGCCCGGCTCGATTCGTGCGCACAACCTTGGCCCCATGATCAAGGTCGGCCTCACCGAGTTTTCGCTCGAGAAATATCTGATCACCGAGCTGTTTGCGAGCCGCGAGAAGCAGATGGACACGCTGCGCCAGTACATGCCGGGCGCGCAGACCAGCGACTGGAAGATGATCACCGCGGGCCAGCGCGTGCAGGTCATGAAGAACGACCCCGAAAAGGGTGGCATTCTGCAGTTCGGCACCGAGGTCATCGTCGGTGGCGAGGGCACGATCTCGGGTCTGCTGGGTGCATCGCCTGGAGCTTCGACGGCGGTGCACGCGATGCTCGGTGTGCTCGAGCAGTGCTTCCCCGAGCAGTACGCCAAGACCTGGTCGAAGAAGTTCAAGAAGCAGATTCCGTCGCTCGGTGAGGGCCTCAACGGCGACCTCGCCGCTGCACAGGCGTCGCTCGCGCACACGGCGAGCGTGCTGGGGCTGACCTCGGTCGAGACTCCGGCCGCGAAGTAGCTGCTGGCGCTGGCGCGTGTGCGCTGGCGCGTGTGCGCTGGCGCCGGCGCTGGCGCTGGCGCGTGCGCGCTGGCGCTGCCGCTGCCGCTGCCGCGTGTGCGCTGGCGCTGGCGCTGCCGCCGTCCTGTATGACGAGTCGGCATCGAAATAACGAGTCGGCCCGATAAATGCGTATTTATCGGGCCGACTCGTCGTTTCGATGCCGTCTGGTGCGAGTTCGGGGGCGTGGGCGCGAGTGGGCGTGCGCGGGCAGGCCCCGGCCCGCGCTGTTACGACACCATGCCGCGGCGCAGCAGCCGCCCGGTCGGCGTGACACCGTCAATCTGCGCCCCTCGCAGAAGTGAGAGAAGCCGCGATCTCGCGCGCTATCTGCTCGAGATAGTGCCCGGCGAGAGCGATGCACGACGCAGGATCCGGATCGAGATCGGCGATCGCATAACTCGCGCAGAAGCCAGCCTCGCGGGTAGCTCGCGCGCTCAGAGAACTCTTGCCACACACGAGGGCAGTTCGCACTCCAATGCCTCGCGCGATGTTCAACACCCCAATGGGCGTCTTGCCGCCGAGGCTCTGATCGTCAAACGACCCTTCGCCCGTGATGACGAGATCGGCGCCCTGCACGCTCGCAGCGAGCTTAGCCACCTCTGATACGACTGACGCCCCAGCGCGCTGCGTAGCACCGAGAAACGCGAGTGCACCGAACCCGACGCCACCTGCAGCCCCGGCGCCGACGGCCAAAGCATGATTCGGATCATGGGGGAGCGCGTGCATTGTGACCTCGGCGAGGCGGTCGAGCCCGATCTCGAGCAGCTTAAGTTCGGCTGGGTTTGCGCCCTTTTGTGGTGCGAACACTCGTGCGGCGCCGTGCACGCCGACGAGCGGATTATTAACGTCGCAGGCGAGCGTCACGTGGGAGGAAGCGAGCCGCGGGTCAAGGCCCGCGAGGTCGATGCTGTGTAGCAGCGATAGCGCGCCGCCGCCCAACGGTAGCGGGACGCCGTGAGCGTCGAGAAAGCGCACACCAAGAGCCGTGAGCATGCCCGTCCCGCCATCTGTTGATGCGCTACCGCCCACCGCAAGGACAATGTGGCGGGCGCCAGCATCGAGGGCTGCTTTGATGAGCTCGCCCGTGCCAAAGGTATGGGCTTCGAGGGGACGCCGATCGGCGTCGTGAAGCAACAGCAACCCAGATGCTGCCGAAAGTTCGATGACGGCGTCGTATTGGGCAGAGTCGGATACTGAGGGGTGGGGCGCTGGCGTTCCGGGTGCTGCGCTGGCGTGCGCAGCGAGTGCGAAGCTCGCCTCGACCGGGGCACCGAGCGGGCCGCGCACTTCGCGTGTGACACGAGTGAATCCGGCGGCGACCGCGGCATCGACCGTGCCCTCGCCGCCGTCCGCCATGGGCACCGCGTCAATCTGCGCGTCGGGTAGCGCCGAGGTGAGGCCCCGCGCGAGGTACGCGCACACCTCGGCAGCGTTGAGTGAACCCTTAAATTTGTCGGGGGCAAGAACGATACGCAATGTTGAACCTTCCTTTGCCGTAAGGGCGGTGCACGCTGCCGCCGCTACGCCGCGGCTGCCGCCGCGAGCAGCTGCTCGAGGTAGGCGGCGGTGTCTTCCCACCCCGCAACCGCGTGGCAGGTCACTCCCATCGCTAGAACGGGGTAGTCGTTGCCATCGGGGTCGAGGCGGTCGCCAATGAACAACATGTCGCCCAGGGCAACGCCGGTGAGCGCTTCGAGTTTGCGCATGCCGTACGCTTTGTCGATGCCGCTGCGGGTGATGTCGACCGAGGTTGAACCGCCGCTGCGCACCTCGAGGTCGGGCAGCCGGGCCGCCACGGCCGTGCGCAGCGTGTTCTTCTTCTCGCCGGTCGGGTCCCACAGCGCCTTCGCGGCGACGGGCGCGCGCTGGCCCAGCGCCGAGAATGTGACCTGCGAGCCGCGGTCTTCGAGCACTTCGCCCCAGGTCTCGGCCTCCCACAGCCCCAGCCGCTCGGCCTCCGAACGCAGTGCAGCGAGGGCGCGGTCGCGCTCGTCGGCGGTGAGATCTTCCTTATAGACCGTCACCCACGCGCCGTTTTCGCGGCGCTCATAGCGAGTGCCGCACGTGGGCAGTAGGTGCAGACGTTCGAGCTGCTCCTCGGTGAGCTCGGCGTGAGCGTCGAGCCGAGACACAAGCTGCTGCTCGAACTGCTCGAAATTGCCGCCCGAGATCACGGCAACGCGGGTGCGCTCAAGCAAACCAGCAAGAGCAGACAGAATGCGCTCGGGAGCGGGCGACTTCGACGGGGCGAGCGTGTCGTCGAGGTCAAACGCGACGAGCGCGGGCAGCGCGGAGAGTGCTTGCATGCTAGTGGTCACCTGTTACTCGTCGCCTTCGGTCGGTAGTTCTTCGTCAAGATCGGGCAGCGTGGTTGCGTTCGCGTAAAATCGCACATCGACGCGTTCGAGCCCCTGGCCCTCAAAGATGATGCGGTAGCTGCCCGTCATGGGTACGACAACTTCTTGCAGCGGCAGCACCATAGGAATGTACCCGAACGAGTCACTCGCGTGGCTCAGACTAAACGTGCCGTCGATGCTAAAGATTTCGCCGCCGCCCGCCGCGGGCTCACACCAGGCCTTAAAGCTGCGGTGCTGTTCACCGCGGCGCGCTTCGATCTCGTCGTATTCAACGACGACGACGAGCGTCGCGCCGAGTGCGGCCGGAAATTCTTCACGGTTAATCGTGTTGATGAACCCCGAGAGCACGCTCAGTGTGCCCTCGCGCAGGTTGGCCGCATCGGCCAAGAATGCTGCTGCAACGCGCATCGGCGCCTCCCATTCGTTGTGCCCACAACTCTATCGGGGCGCTAAGCTGGCGGGGTGACTAGGCACTTTCTACGCGACGACGACCTTTCTCCGGCAGAGCAGTTGGAGGTGCTCGAGCTCGCGGCCGCGCTCAAGCGCGACCGATTCTCGCGCCGCCCGCTTGAGGGGCCTAAATCGGCGGCGGTGTTTTTCGACAAGACGTCGACGCGCACCCGCTTCAGTTTCGCCACGGGCATCTCAGATCTGGGTGGCAACCCGATCATCGTGAACCCCGGTGAGGCGCAGCTCGGCGCGAAGGAGTCGATCGCCGACACCGCCAAGGTGCTCTCGCGCATGGTGGAGCTGATTGTCTGGCGCACGTTCGCGCACGCGGGCCTCGAAGAAATGGCGGAGAACGCGACTGTTCCCGTCATCAACTCGCTGTCTGACGATTTTCACCCCTGCCAGATCCTCGCCGACCTGCAAACCATTCGCGAGCAGAAGGGCGATCTGAAGGGCCTCACCGCCACCTATGTTGGCGACGCCGCCAACAACATGGGGCACTCATACCTGCTCGGTTTCGCGACCGCAGGCATGCATATTCGCGTGGCGGGCCCGGCGGGCTACGAACCTCGCGAAGACATCGTTCAAGACGCGCGCCGAGTAGCGGCAAAGTCGGGCGGCAGCGTCGAGCTCTTCACCGACCCGGTCGCCGCAGTTACCGGCGCCGACGCTGTCATTACCGACACGTGGGTATCGATGGGGCAAGAAGATGAGAAAGCCGACCGTATCGCGACCTTCGGCGCGTACCGCGTGACGGGTGAGCTCATGGCTCACGCGAAGCCCGACGCGATCTTCTTGCACTGCCTACCCGCGTACCGCGAGTACGAGGTCGCCCCCGAGGTCATCGATGGCCCGCAGAGCGTGGTGTGGGACGAAGCCGAGAACCGAGTGCACGCGCAGAAAGCGCTGATGACCTGGCTGCTCGACCGCGCCTAACCCACACCAAGATTTACGCGTAACCCATACGTAAGGAACACCACATGACTGACTCAAGTCTCACCAACGAGGCCGGCAACCGCGCGGCCGAGGCCGGCGCCCTCTGGGGTGGCCGTTTCGCGAGCGGCCCGTCGCCCGCGCTGGCAGCAATTTCGAAGTCGACCCAGTTCGATTGGGTGCTCGCCCCCTACGATATTCGCGGCTCGAAGGCGCACGCCACCGCACTCGCGGCCGCCGGATACCTCACCGAAGAAGACCTGCAGACGATGCACGCGGGCCTCGATGAGCTCGCCGCCCGCGTCGCCGACGGCCGGGCTGTTCCGGCAGAAGACGACGAAGACGTGCACTCGGCGCTTGAGCGCCTGCTCATCGACATCGTGGGGGTGCAGGTGGGCGGCAAGCTGCGCGCGGGCCGCAGCCGCAACGACCAGATCGCGACACTCGTAAGAATGTACCTGCTTGACCACGCAGCGGTGATCCGGAACATGCTGCTCGACCTGCTTGACGCACTGCACGAGCAGGCCACGAACCACATTGATGCGATCCTGCCGGGCCGCACGCACCTGCAGCACGCGCAGCCGGTGCTGCTCGCGCACCAGCTGGGCGCGCACGCATGGCCCATCGTGCGCGATCTCGAGCGCCTCGCCGACTGGTCGAAGCGCGCGAGCGCGTCGCCCTACGGCGGAGGAGCGCTCGCGGGCTCGTCACTGGGTCTCGACCCGCGCATCGTCGCCCGTGAGCTGGGGCTGGGTGACCCGCTCGAGAACTCGATCGATGGCACCGCCGCCCGCGATGTGGTCGCAGAGTTCACGTTCATCTGCGCCCAGATCGGCATCGACCTGTCGCGCCTGAGCGAAGAGATCATCATCTGGAACACCAAGGAGTTCGGCTTCGTCACGCTGCATGACGGCTACTCCACGGGCTCGAGCATCATGCCGCAGAAGAAGAACCCTGACATCGCTGAGCTCGCGCGCGGCAAGTCGGGCCGCCTGATCGGTAACCTCACGGGCCTGCTCGCCACCCTCAAGGGTCTGCCGCTCGCCTACAACCGTGACCTGCAGGAGGACAAGGAGCCCGTCTTCGATTCGATCGCGCAGCTCGAGGTGCTGCTGCCCGCGTTCACCGGCATGGTCGCGACGATGCGTTTTCACACCGAGCGCATGGCCGAGCTCGCACCGCAGGGCTTCTCGCTCGCGACCGATATCGCCGAGTGGCTCGTCAAACAGGGTGTCATCTTTAGGGACGCGCACGAGATCTCGGGCGAGATGGTGCGCTTCTGCGAGGAGCGCGGCATGGAGCTGCACGAGCCCACCGACGCGCAGCTCACCGAGATCTCTGAGCACCTGACACCCGCGGTGCGCGAGGTGCTCACGATCGAGGGGTCCGTGAACTCCCGCGTCGGCGCGGGCGGCACGGCGCGCGTGCGGGTCACCGAGCAGCTCGAGACCCTCGCTGGCAAGATCGCCGCGTTCCGCGCGTAGCTCGCCCCGCGCGCTGCACGCAGCGCAACTGCATTCGCGCAGGATGATTTCTCACGAATCATCCTGCGCGAGCTCGTTTCTGCGGCGTGCGTGTGTCGCAAGAAGCATGATCCGGATCGTGCCGCGCGCCGTCACCCGCGCGAAACGCTAGGATATGAGGCGTGTCTGTAACGAACGAACGCAACGAGATCATGGCCGCCCAGCGCAACGATGACAGCTTCGCCACACTGTGGGACGAGCTGGAATGGCGCGGGCTGGTGCACGTTTCGACCGACCCCGAGGCGCTCAGTGAGCTGCTCGAGGGCCAGCCGTTCGCGTATTATTGCGGCTTCGACCCGACCGCGGCGAGCCTGCACCTGGGCCACCTCGTACAGCTGTTGCTGATGCGCCGGCTGCAGCTGAAGGGCCACATGCCGCTGGGGCTCGTGGGCGGTTCGACCGGCCAGATCGGTGACCCGCGCCCCACGGCAGAGCGCACACTCAACTCGCGCGAGACGATTGCCGAGTGGGTAACCGCACTCGGTGAGCAGGTCTCGAAGTACCTGAGCTTCGAGGGCGAGAACGCCGCACGCCTTGTCAATAACCTCGACTGGACCGCACCGCTGTCGGCGATCGATTTCTTGCGCGAGATCGGCAAGCATTTCCGTGTCGGCACGATGATCAAAAAGGACATCGTCGCCAAGCGTCTCAACTCTGACGAGGGCATCAGCTACACCGAGTTTAGCTACCAGATTCTCCAGGGGCTCGACTACCTCGAGCTGTACCGCCAGTACGACTGCAAGCTGCAGTCGGGCGGCAGCGACCAGTGGGGCAACCTGACGAGCGGCACCGAGTTGATTCGCAAGGTCGAGGGCGCGCACGCGCACGCGATCGGTACGCCGCTCATCACTAACTCTGATGGCACCAAGTTCGGTAAGAGCGAGGGCAACGCGATTTGGCTGAACCCCGAGATGTGCTCGCCGTACGCGTTCTACCAGTTCTGGCTCAACCAGGCCGACGCAGACGTGGTCGAGCGTCTGAAGGTATTTACGTTCCTGTCGCGCGCCGAGATTGAAGAGTATGCGCAGCAGGTGGCCGACGAGCCGTTCAAGCGTGCCGCTCAGAAGCGGCTCGCGCTCGAAGTGACGACCCTGGTACACGGCCAGGCGGCCACGCAGGGTGCGATCGATGCTTCGGCCGCACTGTTTGGGCGCGGTGACCTCGAAACGCTCGACGCACTCACGCTCGCGGGCGCGACAGACGCGCTGCCCCAGGCTGCCGCCTCGGCGGGCGACGAGATTGCGCAGCTGCTCGTCGACACTAAATTGGTCGGTAGCGTGAGCGAGGCGAGACGCGCGATCAAGCAGGGCGGCGTGTACGTGAACAACGTGGCCGTCACGGCAGAAGATCAGGCGCTCACCTCAGCCGACCTGCTGCATGGCAAGTTCGCGGTGCTGCGCCGCGGCAAGAAGACGCTGGCCGCCGCGATCGCGGGCTAGTTCGAACCACTCCAGGCGGCCGGTGCGAGGATCCAAATGACCTCGGCGCCGGCCGCTTGCGTTTCCCAGGTGTGCGGTGTGCGACCGGGGAACGTGAGGGTGTCGCCCGCGGTGAGGGCCGTGCGGCCACCCGCAAACACGAGTTCCACTTCGCCCGAGATCACGTGAATGCTTTCGACCTCGCAGTTGACGGTGTAGAGCTTTGCTCCACCACTTGCGCGCGGGGCAAGCGACGAGCGCAGCACCTGCACCCGCTGTTCAGATCGCGGGGTCACGAGCCGCTCGTCGGCGCCCGAGCCACCCATGTTGATGGCTGGCGCATGTTCGAGCGCGATCAGTTGCACGTCGGGTTCTTCAAACAGTGACCCGACGGGCAGTGACAACGCTTGGCACAGTTGCACGAGCGTGGGAACGCTCGGCATTGTGTCGTCGCGCTCGATGCGGCTCACGAACCCTTTGGTGAGCCCGGCGGCCTGCGCAAGCTGCTCAATCGTGAGTCCCTGGGCGAGGCGAGATGCTCGTAGCTTGGCGCCAATGCGCACCGGATCGGTACCCGCGGTGGGGTGAATGGGGCGCATCTGAAACTCCTCGCTACTGGGCTCGCGCGGTCGCGTTGACCCGGGCCAGGATCCAGCCTATAGTGTGATTAAAGTTCACTAGTAGAACTCATGAGTTTACTCACAGAAAACTTGAAAGGATGGGATGCAGTGACTGAACACACTCCCCAGGGCCCCGTCGACGCGAGCCTGACCCCTCGTTACGCAGGAATTGCGACGTTCGCAAAGCTGCCCCGCATTGAAGATGTGCCGAGCGCTGACATTGCCGTCGTTGGTGTGCCGTTCGATACCGGTGTGAGTTTTCGCCCGGGTGCCCGCTTTGGCCCGAACCACGTGCGTGAGGCGTCACGACTGTTGCGCCCCTACAACCCCGCGCAAGACGTCTCGCCATTTGCCTTGAAGCAGGTCGTCGATGCCGGTGATATTGTGGCGAACCCGTTCAGCCTCGACGAGGCCGTCGCTCAGATTGATGCCGCTGCAACCGAGCTGGGCGAGAAGGTCGACAAGATCGTGACGATCGGTGGCGACCACACGATCGCACTGCCGCTCTTGCGTGCCATCAACAAGAAGCACGGCCCCGTAGCGGTGCTGCACTTCGACGCGCACCTCGATACTTGGGACACCTACTTCGGTGCGCCGATGACGCACGGCACCCCGTTTAGGCGCGCGTCAGAGGAGGGGCTCATCGACATGACCGCCTCGATGCACGGCGGTACCCGCGGCCCGCTCTATGGCAAAGAAGACCTTGTGCAAGACGCGGAGCTTGGGTTTCAGATCGTCACGACAGAGTTCATTGAAGAGAACGGTGTGCCCGCCGCGCTCGAGAAGATTCGCGCTCGGGTGGGCGACAAGCCGCTCTACATCTCCATCGACATCGATGTGCTCGACCCCGCGCACGCGCCGGGCACGGGTACGCCCGAGGCAGGTGGCCTCACCAGTCGTGAAATGCTGCGCATCATTCGCGGGCTCGCTGACCTCAACATCGTCGGCGCCGACGTCGTCGAGGTGGCGCCGGCTTATGACCACGCGCAGATCACCGCGGTAGCGGCCAGCCACGTGGTCTACGAGCTGGTCACCGCCATGGCGGCGCGCGACTAGGTTCGATCGAAGTGCGGGGTGGCCGCTTCTGGCGGCCGCCCCGTGCGCTGTTTCGCGGAAGCGATGCATTCGGGGCCCGAGCGACACGCCCGGCGCTGGGGCTCGGGTTGCCCTCGGGGGCAGATCTGCGTAATGTTATCTCTTGTCGCCGCAACGAAGCCGGGCCGCAGAGCGGGCCGGCTGA
>NZ_JBTJEP020000008.1:85520-145204 GCF_054456635.2 Leucobacter faecis | reverse complement strand
CCCCACCCCGCCCCCCCACCACCCCCCCCCCCCCCCCCCCCCCCCCCCACCCCCCCCCCCCCCCCCCCCCCCCCCCCCCCCCCACGCCCCCTTTGCCAGAGGAGTCGATCTTCGGTGCAACGGATGCGGGGCAAAAGCCGCATTCGCCTGGGCATAAAAAACGGGGGCGGTCCGAAGACCGCCCCCGCCCCGGGGTTGGACGCGCGTCACAACCCGGGCACGTTCACATCTGCTACTCGCTGAGCGAGATCACGCCGTAGTTCCACCCCTTGCGGCGGTAGACGACGCTCGGCTTGCCCGTCTCGACCTCGATGAAGAGGAAGAAGTCGTGGCCGACGAGCTCCATCTGGTCGACCGCGTCCTCGGTAGTGAGGCGCTCGGCCGGAAACTCCTTTGAGCGAATCACGACGGGGTTGTACTGCTCGTCGGGGGCTTCGCCCGTTACGACAGGCACGGCGCCCGTCGCCACCGCTTCGAGGACTTCAAGCGGCGCCGGCGTAACGTCGACCATGTCGAACCCTGCCGTAGCTGCGTCACCCAGTGAGGTGCGGCCGCGGCCGCGGCGATCTGCTCGACGGTCCTTGAGACGACGAATGCGCTCGAGCACTCGGCCATACGCGATATCGAAGGCGGTGTACTTGTCGCCGCCGACCGACTCTGCGCGAATCACCGGTCCCGGTCCGATGAGCGTGATCTCAACGACATCACCGTGCTGCGGGCTGCGATCGCTCTGGCGCGACACGCGCACCTCGAACTTCTGAGCCTTGGGCAGCAGGCCAGCCACCTTCTCCGACTTTGTGCCGACATAGTCTTCAAAACGATCCGTGATACCGACGTTCTTGCCGCGGATGTGCACGTCCATGGTGACCTCCCAAATGACTCAGGCGGGTGGGCCGATCTAGCGCACCGTTACGCCTTTCACGAATGCTACTCCACCAGACGCACCGCGTGCCACCCTAAGTATTCTCGGGCGTTCCCTCGTACGCCACGGCGGCCAACACTGCGACCGCGACTACCCGCGCCCCTGCGGCCGTGAGCACGTCGCACGCCGCCCGCACCGTCGCTCCCGTCGTCAAGATGTCGTCGACCACGATCACGTCTCTGCCGCGCACGACGTCAAGAAACTCGTGCCGCACGGCCACGCGCGCCGCGTTTTGCACGCGTGCCGCCGCTTCGAGGCCCACCTGCCCGCGTCGCCCGCGGGCAGGCCGCAGCGCACGCACGTGTCGCGCCGGATCCGGAACGGATTGCAGGGCGACCTTGAGTGCCGTCTCGACGTGGCGAAATCCACGCGCTCGCACCCGCGCCGCGCGTGAGGGCGCCGCGACGATGAGCGGGGGCGATGACGCGTGCCGCAGGGCGGCCGCGAGCGGGTGCGCAAGTTGCGCACCCAGTGGCCGCGCAAAACCGGCACGGCCACCGTGCTTGTAGGCGACCAGCGTCTCGCGCAGCACGCCAAGGTAGGGCCCACGCGCGTAGGCGGGCACCCGCGCGAGGGTACTTTCAATAGTGAACGGCCGCGCGCTCGCGAGCTCTTCTCGGCAGGTATGACACAGCGCGCGATCGGCCGCTCCGCAGCCGGCGCAGGCGACAGGCCACACGAGCGCGGCAAGGTCGGGCAGCAGGTCGCGTGCGACCCAGCTTGCCGCGAAGCGTGCCCGAGCGCGTGCCCAGGCCTCAAGCGCTCTCCTCATGTTCCCAGTGTGCCCAGCACGTGACGCGAGCGGGGCGCACTCGAGAAATCTGTGGATAACCTGTCGCTACCCCCGCTTTGCGAGCAGTTCGATCTCGTCGTCGCCCCGCTGCCACCCGGCCGCCTGTGGGGCATACAGCTCGCCGCTGTCGCTGAGCACGCGCAGCTGCGGGCGGGCGCCGCCACCCGAGACCAGCACGCCTCCCGGCACAGATCCCTGCGCTTCGTCGAACCGCCCCGGGCCGCCACTGGTCACCTTAGTTGTCGAGCTGTCTCGTGACAGCACCGCCCAGCGTGCCCCACCCACCCAGTCGAAGTCGACGGGGTCACCGGTCACCCACATCGCGGTCTCAGCGGTGTCTGTCGTGCGCACGGGCGCCCCGGCTTCGTCACGCACAATACCGGCGAGCAGTAGCTGCGCGCCGTGCTCGCTGTCCACGAGCGCTGCGATGCGCGCGCCGTCGGGGGCGAGCCGCACCGCCGTGACCTCGAGCCCCTCAAGCCACGGCGTCACAATCGAGATGGGAGTACCGTCTGCTCCCGTGGCCAGCAGCTGCCCCTTGGGCGTGGCTGTCCACAGGTACCCGAACAGATCGATCGACGGGGCGAGTTGCTTCGCTCGGCCGTCAGCCAGCTCAGCGCTGTCGACGTCGAGCAGTGTCACCCCCTGATCGCCGAGCACGGCCACGCGCGTGCCGTCGAGAGACAGACTGATGGCACGCGGGCGCAGCGCTTCAACGCGGTCGGCGAACCCCTGCATCGGCACAAACTCACCCGCCGAAAGCTCACCCAGCTCGCCGTCCACAAGCACCGCGGGAACACCGACTTCTTTCACCTGTCTGGGGTCGATGCCGCCGCCTCGCTCGCGCAGCGGCGTGCCTTCTACCAGCAGCTCAAAGCCGTTCACGCCGGGTATGCCCTGCAGGCTGTACTTGAGCTGCTGGCGTATCGCCGCAATTTCTTGCGGGTTCGCTTCGAGTAGCTCGGGGCTCATATCAATGCGTGCGCGACCGTCGACGACGGGCACTGACTTTGAGATCAGCGACGTACCGGCGGGAAACCCGCTCTTAAAGCTCTCACGCATTCCCTCCGTCGGCCCCGCCACGAGCGCGGTGACCACCTCGGTCGGCAGCGCGGCTCGCGCGATGAACCATCGCGTTTGCGGCACCAGCACCCGGCTCGCGCCCACGAAGTACAGCTGCTGTTCAGTCCAGATCGACAAAAACGTGCTCTTGTCGAGAATGATGCCGCTCGGCGCCGATGAAATACGCCACTGACCACCGACCCGATCAAACTCAAACCGCATGCCCGTTGCGGGCCCCGGTTCGACCGGCAGCATCTGACCGGCAGCATCGATCTTCGCGGTCGCGCTCAGCGACAGCACCCCCGCCGTGTCCCCGTCGGCACGAAACGTTCGCGCGCCCTCATCGACCAGCACCCCGTAATACGGGTCCCACTGCGCGGCGTAGTCGTTGGCGAGAAACTCACGCGCCACCGCGTAGTTGTCTGCGCTCGACACCGCGGCCGCTACAAACCCGCGCGCCACGTCCTCTTGACTCGCGTCGATCTCTGGCCCGGCCGCTGTGAACTGGTAGTACTGCTCGGCCTGTTCGAGGTCGGTGAGGCCCACCTCGACCTTCCCAGCTCCCGGGATCGCTGCGCACCCGGCAAGCGCGGTCGTAAGCGCCGCGACCGCCGCGAGGCACATGATCCGGATCTTTCGAAGCTGTCGTTTCGTGCTCACTGTCGCTTCTCCCTTCGGATCAGGCGTGCCGGGCGTTTGAGCCAGCGGCTCGTGACCGTCGAATCGGTTTCTGTGGCGATGTAGCCCTCAGGTATCAGCGGGAGCGGCGAGACGAAGCTGTTGACGGCGTCGCCGCGGGGCAGGGTCAGCCTAAAGTTTGTGCCCTCGCCCAGTCGTGACCAGACCTCGAGCAGCCCGCCGTGCACGGCAGCGTCTTCTTGTGCGATCGCGAGCCCGAGCCCCGTGCCGCCGAGCGTACGTTTGCGTGACGGGTCAGCGCGCCAGAACCGGTCAAACACGTGCACGGTCTGTTCTTCAGACATGCCGATGCCGGTGTCGCGCACGGTCACCGCGACAGCGGTCGCGTTTGAGTCCATAGTCACGATGATCGGCTCGCCCTCGCCGTGTTCAATCGCATTGCCGATCAGGTTTGACACGATGCGATGCATGCGGCGCGGGTCAACGTCGATGGGCGCGTAGCCGCCGACCGCGTTCACCGTGATCTCGCCGGGCGAGAGTGGGCGCAGCGCGTCAGCGACTCCTTCGACCAGTTTCACGAGGTTAGTGGGTTCCGTTTCGACCGTCACCCGCCCCGCGTCATAGCGCGAGATTTCGAGCAGGTCTTCCAGCAGCGATTCGAAGCGTTCAACCTGCGTGCCGAGCACCTCAATTGCCCGCTGCTGCCCGGGCGCGAGCCCGCCCGATCCGGCCTCGAGCACTTCACTCGCGAGCCTAATGGTGGTGAGCGGCGTGCGTAGTTCGTGCGACACGTCTGACACGAATCGCTGCTGCATCTCAGACAGTTGATCGAGTTCGTGGATGCGCGACTGCAGTGTGTCTGCCATGTTGTTGAAGCCTTCAGACAGCACGTCGAAGTGTTCGTCGTTCTGCCGCGGCATGCGCGCCCGCGCCTCGCCCGCGGCCAGCCGGCGGCTCGTGTCTGCCGCCGCTCTGATCGGGCGAAACACGATGCGTGAGATGATCCACACGAGAATGCCGATGAATGCCATCATTACTGCGGCGGTCGCGAGCAGCGTGCGCTGCACGAAATCGAGCGTGTCTTGGGTGTCGGCGAGGCTGTACCCGATGAACAGGTCGTAGTCGCCTGCCCCGGCCGGAAACGTGAGCGTCGACGCCACAATGATGCCCGGCGCGGGTACGCCATTTTCGCCCACAAACGTGACCGCTTGCCACAGCTGCGGTTCGTCACCGTTCGCGACGGCGGCCGATAGTTCGCTCGTGACCGCGTCGGGCAGCATGTCGTTGGTGCGTGACGCGGTGGGGGCGTCGGGAAACGCTGGCTGCCCGGGCTGCCTGCGCAGGTAGACCAGCTGACTCGAGGAGGTGTCTTGCACCGTACGGCGTACCGTCGCAGACAGCGTCGACAGGCTGCCCCGGTCTGAGGCGTCGATCTGCCGCTGCGCCGCGAGTGTGGCGCGAGCCGAGTCCTGTAGCGCTTGGTCGCGGCGCGACGAGTACAGGTCGTCGCTCACGCTCGTCACAATGAACACGCCCGCCACGAGAATCGTGAACCCGGTTACAAGCCCCGTCACCGTCATCGTGCGCAGCATCAACGACCTGCGCCACTTCGCTCGAAACGGGCCGAGCACCGGGTGTGTCAGCTTCACCCAGCGCAGCCGCCACCTGCGCAGCGTGCGTTGCACGCGGTTGCGGCTCGCGGGCACGACGACTACGCCGTTTGGGCGCCGGCGCGGTAGCCGACGCCGCGCACCGTGGCCACGATGGTGGGGTGATCGGGGTCTTGCTCGATCTTGGCGCGCAGGCGCTGCACGTGCACGTTGACGAGCCGCGTGTCGGCTTTGTACTGGTAACCCCACACCTTTTCGAGCAGCACCTCACGCGTGAACACCTGCTGCGGTTTGCGCGCGAGAATGGCGAGCAGATCAAACTCGAGCGGAGTCAGCGAAATCGGTTGGTTACCCCGGCGTACTTCGTGTGCTGACACGTCGATCGTGAGATCACCAATGCGCAGCGTCTCGCTCGCTTCTTGCTGCGGTTCACGCAGCCGCGCACGTATGCGGGCGATCAGCTCGACCGACTTGAACGGCTTCACGACATAATCGTCGGCGCCCGCTTCGAGCCCGCGCACCACGTCGCGGGTGTCGGTGCGCGCCGTGAGCATGATGATGGGCACACCCGACTCTGTGCGAATGCGCTCGCACACTTCAATGCCGTCTAGCCCGGGCAGCATCACGTCGAGCAACACCAGGTCGGGTTTCATGCTGCGAAACAGCTCGACCGCGTCGGTGCCGTCTGCAGCGTGCTCGGTTTCGAAACCCTCGGCCTGCAACGCCATGCTCAGCATTTCGGCGAGTGCCCTGTCGTCATCAACCACCAAGATGCGCGCGCTCATGAGTCCCATTATGGCTGTAATCCAGTGAAACCGGTGAACGTGAGCGCGTGGGCGCGGCTCAGTAGTGCTCGAAGTGGCCGGGCAAGAGCTCCCACGGCTCGCGCCCGAGGTACTCGCACACGGCCTGATACACGCAGTGCTGCACAAAATACCGGCGGTGTTCGTCGTCGTTCACGTGCAGCCCGCGAGCCCGCTGAATGGGCATCCGAAACATCATGATCGTGCTTGTGCTGCGGTCGATGGAGTAGAGCAAAGGAAACTTGCTCTCGCCCTTTTGCCCGGGAGCCGTCTGAAATCCGATGCGCACCCCGCGTAGTTCTTCAGGAAAGTGGGACTGCAGCAGGTGCACCGCACCGCGCGCGTCGGCCTCGAATCGGTTGAACCGGCTGTGCGGGTTCGGCAGCGTGGGGCCGGTAATTGACGACCTAATGGGCCTTCGTTCATGCCGTCTGCTCACCGACGAACGCGATGCGCTGGCGCGCTCGCTCCCAGATTTCTTGCGACCAAACATATGTTGCAGTCTACGCCGCTACCTGGTGTATACGGTCAGCGTGCCGTCGCGCTGGCTCGGCGGCAGCACAGGGTAGGCTGCAATGTTTGCGCCCTCGAGATACCGCACACCGGCGTACACGTCGCCCGTAGCGCTGAGCTCGGCGCCCGCGGGCACCTTGACGGCCTTCGCTTGGCCGGCAGACAGTTTGCTCACCGACTCCTTACCCTTTGCATCGGTGACGGTCACCTCGACCGATCCCTCCCCCGGGTGCACCACGAACACTTCGCCGCCAGAGACGACGGGAACGGCGACTTGCTCGCCCTCGGCGATTCGCGGGGCGGGGGTAAACCATTCGTAGTCGTGGTCTGCGCCCTTTTGCGCGGCCCCGAGCGCAGCCGCCACGACGGGCACGGTTGATGTCATCTCGATGGCAGCAGCCCCCTCGGGCCAGGTCGTCACGAGCAGCTCGCCCACGGCGCCCGCCTGCAGTTCGATCTCGCCGAGCGCGGTCAGGTGGCCCTTCGCGTCGAGCGCGCGCACCGAGGCGGTGCCGCTTTCACCGCCCGGCGCGAACGCGCGCACGGTAACCGGGTACGGGTCGCCCTCGCCCGCATCGCTCGGCACGTCGGGGTCTGCCGGCGCGTTCGCCACGCCCACGATCACAAGTTCGGTGTCGGGTACCGCCTGCCGGTCGACAGAAGACACGCCAAACGACTCGAGTCCCACGCGGTGCCCCACGCTGAGCGCGGCGGTGACGGGCGCACCCGTGCTTGTGACGCGCACCGCGAGCCGGGCGCGGTCGGGGGCGTACCCGTTGAGCGACACCGTGTGCTGCGTGCCCGGCGCCACGATCACGCCCGCCGTTTGCACCGCGTCGACCTCGCCTGCCTCGTCAAACACGGTCACTTGCACGGTCGCGGGCACCAGACCGGGGTTGCCGATTGTAAGCGTGGTTGTTACGCCCAGGCTCGTCGCACCCCCTATGAGCCACTGTTCATTGAGCGGTTCGGCGCACGCGCTCGCGACGGCTCCACGCAGGGTTTCGGTCGATACCTGCTGCAGCTGCGCGGCCGCGATCGAAGCCTCTCCGCTCGCGGTAAACACCTGCGGCAGCCCCGGCTCACCCACGGCGCGAGCGAGCGTACGGCCCTCTGCTTCGGCCCCCGCATACGCGATCTCGGGAGCCCCGGTGGGCAGCGCGACATCTGGCTGCGCCGGATCAGCACCAAGCTCAGCAAAACCGCCATCGCACACGAGAGTGCGGGCCGTATTGTGTGTCGTGTCTGCCGTGAGCGCGAGCGGCTGTCGCTCCACCGTGGGAGCGTCGTACAGCCCCACGAGCACGACCGCACCCGCGGCGGCAGCAACCACGAGGGCCCCCACCGACGCCCGAATTCCTACGGCGAGCCGGGTCTTTGCGTGCGTCATGAGCGCTTCCTCACTTTGGCGGCGCGCGGTTGTTTGCGGCGCTTCTCGGGCCGCCACGTAACCTCACCTGTGGGCAGGGCGAGCAGCAGCATACCCAGCAGCACGACGATCTGGCCGAGCCAGATGGTGTGGCCGCTGATCGAAGTGCCGTCGAGCTGCTCGGTGCTGTCGCCCGGCACCTCGCCCGCTGCACGCGAGTCCGTCACCCGCCACAGCAGCCCCTGATCGGTAAGATTCGACGTGGCAAGCGCCGCATTTTGGTCGAACACGCGCTGGAGTTGTGCGCGCTCCACGTCGTCGCCGCCGTTCCCCAGCAGCACAAACCCGATGTGTGCTTCGCGCAGGGCGTCGCTCATGTCGGCGCCCCCCTCGCTCGCAAGCCCGGCGGTGATGTCTGCCACGGCCAGATCCTCTTCGGTTGCCTCGGGCGCTTCGGGGGCCGATCGAATCTGGTCGAGCCGCTCCCCCGATCCGGTCACGAGCGCAGCCTGCACCGTGTGCGGGGCCTTCGCTTTGAGCACGAGCGTGCGCACGCCGGGGTCGGTTTCGCCCGCGGCGCGCACGATGGCCGGCATCTGGGTTGATCCGGCAGCGAAAGGCACCTGGCCTGTCGTGAGCTGCGCGCCGAGCGGCAGGATCGCAATGACCGCTCCCACGAGCGCGAGCGAAGCCGCGGGAGTTGCGGCGCGGCGCAGCGCCGTAGCGCCGAGGCCCGCGAGACCGAGCACCGACAGCCAGTAGACCGTGAGGCCAGATCCCGCCCACAGCGCGACCGCGGTGTCGCCCAGCACGACGAGCCGGAGGTGGTCAGCCGCGAGCGCGGTGATCATGCCGAGGCCGCCCGTGAGCGTAAGAAACACGGTCGATTTGACCTGTGCGGTGACGGCGCCCGCGACCGCGAGCACCGCGATGGGGGCGAGCATGAGCCCGACAAGCAGCGTTGCGGGGGGCCCGCCAAAGCCAAAGCCGTCGAGCAGTTCACCCCAGCCCTCGAGCCCAAACTGGGCGAAACCGAGCAACATGTGCCAGGTCGTGCCCGGGGTGTAGTTCTGTGTGACACCCGGGTCAATGAGCAGGTCGAGCGCGCGCCCCTCGATCACGCAGATCGCGATTTTGGGGGCGAACAGTACGAGCGGCACGATCGCTGTCGTGAGCACGCGTGCGATCCCGCGCGCCGAGATCACAAGCCCGGCGACAAGCATAACCACCGCGGCGGGCAGCAGCGTGGGCGCTGCCGCAAGCGCGATGCCAGCGAGCATAGAAGCCGTGCCCGCCCAGCTCCACGATTCCCTGCAGCGCGACGCCGCGAGCAGCAGCCAGGGCAGCACGATCGCGAGAATCAGGCTGGGCAGTCGTCCCGAGGCGAGCGCGCCGAGCACGACAGGGCTCAACGCGTACCCGAGCGCTACGAGCGCGCGGCCCGCCTTCGACTCAGTAAGCCCGGCAGCCCAAATCCAAGCGCCCAGCGCAGCAAGCGGCACCGCCACAATGAGCAGCAGCACGACCGCGTGTGAAGGGTTCCAGAACGTGAGCGTCCCCACGAGGGCGAGCACCCACGTGAACGGGTCTGCGGCGACGCCGTCGACAATGCGCGTGTTCCACCACAACTCGCCAAACGAGCTGAGCGGCAGCAGTCCGCCACCCACGAGACTCGTGCGGGGCAGCGCCCACCAGGTGAGCGCGATCGCAGCCACCACGGCGGCCGTTACGACGGCAAGCCCTCCCGAGGAAATGAAGTGCAGCTCTCGCCGCAGCCGACCGGTTGAGGCGAGCACGGCTTCGCGGTCGATCATGCGCGCGGTGCGCACGGACTTTGGGTCGATACGCAGCCCGCGTATCGCACCCCAGCCCACCTTCGACCCGCGCCCCAGCCTGCGACGTGAAGCGATGAGCGCGTGTGGCTTGAAAAACACGGTGAACGCGGCCACGAACTCGCCCAACATGTGGCCCGGCTGTTCACGAATCAGCGCCCACAGCACGCGCACGAGCCCATACAACGGTAGGCCCAGCCACTCGAGAAACGCGACGGGTGCGGGTGCGTACGTGATGCGTCGGTGCAGGTGCGAGGCGCGCGCCTGTCGATGCGCCGCGCGCATCACGCCCGCACTGCGGTCAATGCGGGGACCCGCGACGCCGCTGCGCGCAAACCTTACCCGCGCTTCTGGTGCGACTTCAACGCGGTGACCCGCGAGCCGCGCGCGCACGCAAAAGTCAAGTCCGTCGTCATACACGGGTAGCGCTGCGTCAAAACCGCCAAGCTCGGCCCACACGTCGCGGCGCACGAGCATGCCCACTGGGCCCACGCCCATGACGTCTTGGAGGTGATCGTACTGCTGTTGATCAAGTTCTTGCCGCCGCAGCATCCAGCGCGCACCGTAGCGGGTGAGGCTCTGGCCGAGCTCGATGATGCGATCTGGGGCGTCCCAGTCGACGATCTTGGGGCCGGCGACCACCACTGAGGGTGCACGCTGCACGCGACCCAGCATCGCCTGCAGCGCTTCTGGCTCGGGGCATGAGTCTTCACTCAAGAACCAGAACCATTCGTTAGCGACATTGGGGTCGCCGTTCGCGGCTGTGCCTGGCTGCTCGTCTGGCTGCAGGCCGCCGTGAATCGGCTCGATCGCGGTGCCGTCAGACACCGGCAGCGTGGGACCCTCCCCGATCGAAGCGACCGCCTGCGCGATGGCGCGCCCAAACGATACCCGCTGGTTGATGCCGATCACCCGGTCTGCGCCGCTATCAAGCAGCTGCGCGGCGAGTTCACTGCCGCCGCCGTTATTCACCGCAATGATCGCTGCGGGGGCCGCTTGTTGCGCGGCTATCCCAGCGATGGTCTCTTCGAGCCATGTACCGCCCCGCTGGGCGACCAGAATGGCGGTTACTCTCGTGCGCATAGTCGGGCCCAGTCTAGGGGGATCTTGGTGTGTGCGTGCTGAAGCCATGCCGTCATGTGCTTCGAATGTGTTCACGCGACCGTCACGTCGCGCTCGGTGCGATCGACGTGATCGGTGCGGTTGACGCGGTCACACCGCGTCGCGGCGCAGTTTGCGACGCTCTCGCTCAGACAGCCCGCCCCAGATGCCAAACCGCTCGTCGTTTTCAAGGGCGTACGTGAGGCATTCAGAGCGCACTTCGCAACTGTCGCAGATGCGCTTAGCTTCGCGCGTCGACCCACCCTTTTCAGGGAAGAAGGCTTCGGGGTCGGTCTGCGCGCACAGCGCGTCGGCCTGCCACGCGAGTGCTTCATCGGCCTGCGGCACCCCCGGAACACCGAGGTACACGGGGTCTACAAACCAGTTACTGGGAACCGGCGCGTGCGGTGATTCACTCAACGGGCGCTCCTTTCTGGTTCGGCGCAATGCGTCACACCCCATAATTACACCGGTGTGATTCGCGCAAGTCAAGCCGAGAATTGTAAACCCTCAAGGATTGATTGAGAGCGCAAGACACACCATCGTGTCTGAAACGTGTATTGAGCAGGTAAAGCTACCCCCAAATCACGAGCATGCGATAGGTCATCACAGCCACCGACAGGTGCAGCACAGCCAGCACAATATTCGCCCAGCGAGTGCGGTCCACGAGCGCCCAAAACCCGCCGCCAAACGGTAGCGCAGCCGCGACGATCAGGTACATCCAGAACTCGAGCGGGTCCCCCACTGCGGTATTACCCGTGAAAGGCGCCACAATACTAATGACAATCTGGGCGACTAGCAGCAGCCCCACGACGAGCGTCGCCCCCATTGTGTAGTCATTGGGGGCGCGCTTTCGTGCCGCCTGCACACCGCACACCGCAGCGCCCAGCGCCGCCACCGCGATGATGGCAATCGCAAACCAGGTGATCACGCGCGCTCCTCCTGCCACGGAAAGTTGGTGACGACGCGGGTGCGGCCGCGCTTAACCTCAATCAGCCCGACGAGGCGCCCGTCGGGCGCGATAGCCGCCACGAGCCCGGCGTCGGCGCAGCGTGACGCCTCAACCTCGAAGCGCTTGCCATGCCCCAGGTCGCGCGTCTCGTCTGCTGTCATCTCGAGCACGGGAAACAGTTTGCGAGCAATATCGGCGGGCGACTCGAGTACCCGCACGCTGCCTTCCACGAGCTCAGCAATCGGCGTGCTTCCCTCAACCTGAAACGGGCCCACCTCGGTGCGCCTGAGCGCGATGAGGTGCCCGCCGATGCCCAGGTCCGCGCCCAGGTCGCGTGCCAGCGCGCGAATATACGTGCCCGTCGAGCACCGCACGGTCGCATCAATATCGATCACGGTGACGCCATCATCGGTTTGTGAGAGCCTTGCCGGCCCCGCCTCAAAAGCGTGAATCGTGACGGGCCGCGCCTTCAGCTCTACGTTCTCCCCCGCTCGCACCCGATCATAGGCTCGCAGCCCATCGACCTTAATCGCACTCACCGCGCTCGGTGACTGCTCGATGGGGCCCGTCAGGCGCGCGATCGCCGCGGCAATGAGATCCGGATCAGCCGCGACCCGGGCCACATCGGCCGCGCCCGCGGTTTCGAGCCGGCCGCCCTCGCGGTCGTCGGTGACGGTCGTGATGCCGAGCCGGATCGTCGTCGTGTAGGTCTTGTCGAGCCCAACGAGGTGCGTGAGCAGTCGCGTCGCGGGCCCCGCACCGAGCACGAGCAGGCCCGTCGCCATCGGGTCGAGCGTGCCCGCGTGACCCACCTTGCGCGTGCCCAGCGTGCGCCGAGCCTTCGCGACGACGTCGTGGCTCGTCCAGTCGGGGGCCTTGTCTATGAACACGATCGCGCCCTGCGGCGGCAGTTTTACGGGGTCATTCAGCACCCCTCCAGCCTACCCGGGCGAAACTTGCGAACCCGTGGATCTCACCCTTTTGGGCGATGCCCGCTGCCGCGGTGTGTCGGAGTCTAGAACCATGAAGAATCCACTCAACCATTTGCTCGGCTCAGCCTTCGCCTACGCGATCGTGGGCGTCTTGTCTGGACTGTTTTATCGCGAACTCACGAAAGCCGTCGGCTTCCCTGAGGGTGCATTCACCCAGCTCGGACTCGCCCACACTCACCTGCTCGTGCTCGGTTTCATTCCTTTCTTAATCTTCTTGGCCCTTGAGCGTCTCTTCACGATGTCGCATGCACGTACCAGCTATCGCTGGTTCTTGGGGCTCTACCACGCGGGACTCATTGTTACAGCGGGCATGTTGATCACCCACGGCACGCTCACCGTGCTCGGACTCGAATCAAACGCAATGATCGCGGGCATCGCAGGCATTGGACACATTTTACTCACCGCCGCGTTCGTGATGCTGTTCGTGGTACTGCGAGCGGCGGTGAAGCGGGCTCCCGCACCTGCCGCAGCCTCGCAGGCCTCGTAGACTGGCCTGGATGGATCAAAACGAGTTTGCGGGCGCACTGAACGGCTGGTTCACGGCTTCGGCCCGCGACCTGCCGTGGCGCAGCCCTGACACCACGGCGTGGGGCGTGCTGGTGTCGGAGTTCATGCTGCAGCAAACCCAGGTCGACCGTGTAAGACCCAGGTGGCTCGAGTGGATGGCGCGCTGGCCGACCCCCTCTGCGCTTGCTGCCGCCGAACCCGGTGACGCAGTACGCGCGTGGGGGCGACTCGGGTACCCCCGTCGCGCGCTCTGGTTACACCGCGCCGCCTGTCAGATCGCTTCTGAGTACGACGACGAGGTTCCCGCCGACGTCGACGCGCTCCTGTCACTGACCGGGATCGGTCCGTACACAGCGCGCGCCGTCGCCGCGTTCGCGTTCGGTGACAGGCATCCCGTCGTCGATACGAACACGCGCAGGGTAATCGCACGCGCCGTGCACGGCCGCGCCGCGGCCGGGATGCCCGCCCCCGCTGATCTCGAGGATATGGCGGCCTTACTACCCGTTGATCCGGAGCGAGCGGCCGTATTCAACGCGGCCGCGATGGAGCTGGGAGCCGTGATCTGCACCGCCCGTGCCCCGGGTTGCGCAAGCTGCCCCGTGGCGGCCTGGTGCGAGTGGCGCGGTGCCGGGTACCCCGATAACGCGCCTTTGAAGCGCCCACGACAGGCGAAGTTCGAGGGCAGCGATCGGCAGGTGCGCGGGCGCATCATGGCACTCCTGCGCGAGCGGGCGGGCGCGGTGCCCGTGGCGGCCGTGCTCGACGCGGCACGCGAAGGCGGCGTGCGCGACGAGAAACAGCCCCGCCGCGCCTACGACTCGCTCAAAGCCGACGGGCTGCTGATCGAGTTCGAAGGCACCGCGAGGCTGCCGTAGTTCTTGGCTACGTGCGCTATTCGCCCAACTCTTCGTCGCGGGGCTTCACGTATGGGTCGGCCTCGCCAGCGTAGTTGGCGTTTGAAGCCAGTGCGGCAGCGGCCTCGTCACGACGTTTAGCCTCTGCGAGTAGGTCGTTCATGTGCTGCGCTGTCTCGGGCAGCTCGTCGTGAATGAACTCGAGCGTGGGCGTGAGCCGCGTGCCGAGCTGTTTGCCAACCTCGCTACGCATCATGCCAGTGGCGGCCTTGAGCGCGGCAGCTGAACCGGCTTGGGCTTCTTCGTCGCCATAGACGGTGTAGAACACGCTCGCGTGCTGCAGATCGCCCGTGACGCGAACCTCGGTGATTGTGACAAAGCCGAGCCGCGGATCGCGCAGCCCCTTATCGAGACGCCTCGCAATGATCTGCTGAATGCGCTCGGCGACCTTTCCGGCCCGTGGATTACTCATACCCCAAGGTTACCGTGCCGCGCCCCGGTTTATATTTTCTTCGCGGCGCACTACCCCCACCCCCTACGCTTGTAGTTAACTGCACTCAGCACAGTTAGACACCATCGGCTCAAGTTTTTCGCACACGCGAGGGCGCGAGTCCTCTACAAGGAGAAGCGAATGACGATTCCTGTACCGCCCGAAGGCAACGAAGGACCCCAGCAGCCGCAGCCGCCCGTGCAGCCGCAGGCACCGCAAGCGCCGCAGTACCAGGCGGCCCCCGTTCAGCCGCAGGCTCCCGTTCAGCCGCAGGCTCCTGCAGCGCCTCAGTATCAGGCGGCTCCCGGGTACCAGCAGCAGGCACCCCAGTTCCAGCAGCAGTACCAACAGGCGGGCCCCTACGGCGCTGCTGGCCCCGGCGAACCCTTCAACGGCGCAAGCACAGTAGATGACCTTGGCCGCCCGCTGTACGGCGCATCATTCGGGCAAGCCATCTCGCGGTTCTTCAAGAACTACGCCACCTTCTCGGGTCGCGCATCGCGCAGCGAGTACTGGTGGGCTGCACTCTTCACTGCGCTCATCGCCATCGTCCCGTCGATTCTCGCCGCAGCACTGCCCATCGTTGGCATCATCTTGCTCGTCATTGTTGGCCTCGGAACCATCATTCCAAGCCTCGCGATCACCTGGCGTCGTCTACACGATGCCAACTTCGCTGGTCCGTTCTACTTCTTGAGCCTCACGTACATCGGCTCGATTGTGGTGCTCGTGTTCCTGCTGCTTCCCTCGAAGCCTGAGGGGCGGAGGTTCGACCGCATCTAAGTCACGTCGGATCGCTTTAGCGTCAAAGCCAAAGCCCGTACGCTTAGAGGTAGTCACCGCAAGATAACGTGGCTCAACTACACCGAGCAGCGGTGTTGGGCCTGGAACGGAGAAACACATGACCATCCCACAGCCGCCCGAGGGGAGCGTGCCTGGGCAGCCCGAGCACGGGACCCCGCAGCAGCCCCCCACGTCTCAGGCTCCCCAAGGTCCTCCGCAGCTGTCGCGAGAGCAGCTTGAGGCTCAATACAACGGCCAGGGTGCCGAGCCTCAGCAGCCGGCAGCGCCGCAGTACCAACAGCCCGCCCAGCCGCAATACCAGCAGCCGCAGCAGCCGCCCCAGTACCAGCAGCAGCCCACACAGCCGCAGGCGCCGCAGTACCAGCAGCAGTATCAGCAACCGGCTCAGCCGCAGTACCAGCAGGCAGCGTACCAGCAGCAGTACCCGCAGTACCAGGCGCAGCAGCCGCAGTACCAGGCGCAGCAGCCGCAGGGGTTTGCCTACGGTGCGCCGGGCCCCGGCGAGCCGTTTGACGGAACAACCGACCCAGAAGATCTCACTCGTCCGCTTTACGGTGCGAGCTTTGGCCAAGCCATTCGACGCTTCTTCAAGAACTACGTGAACTTCAAGGGCCGAGCCTCACGCAGTGAGTACTGGTGGGTTCAGCTGTTCTACGGCCTCGTTATGCTCGTGCCTGGGATCTTCTATTTTATTGGTCTGCTTATGGTCGTTAGTGACCCATACGCGTTCTACGGCGGGCCTTCGGGCATCGGCTTCGTGATGTTACTCATTAGCGGCATTCTCTTCTTCGGCTTCAGTTTGGCTATTCTGTTGCCGGCACTCGGGCTCGCGTGGCGCAGGCTGCACGACGGCAACTTCGCCGGCCCAATGTACTTCTTGTCGTTCATTCCTTATGTTGGGAGTCTGATTATGATCGTCTTCATGATTCTCCCGTCAAAGCCCGAGGGGCGCCGGTTCGACGAGGTCAACATCGTGCGCTACTAACGCGTAGCGTCTCACCGCCACGAAGCCGCGGTGCAACGTGAAGGCCGGTCAGTTTTACATAAACTGACCGGCCTTTGCGTTTGCCGTGCGGGCGCTGACGTTGCTCATTACGAGATGAGCTGTCTGCCGGCATTCAAACGGCACGAACCAGGTCACACGCAGGAGCCAAAAACATCGTGCGGCCAAAAGTGGGTGTTATCAGGTCTGATAACACCCACTTTTAGCCGCACGCCCTCTTTGCCAGATGAATCGATCTTCGGTGCAACGGATGCGGGGGAAAGCCTCATTCGCCTGGGATATTGCCCCAAAGCCTCGACATGTGCACTGCACGCCAGCATTAACGTGGCACGAGTCAGGAGTGAAGTCGACCCGCGCACGGTTCGAAGCAGCGATGCCGTGAGGACACGGCAAAGGCCCGGCCAGTTCGCAAGAACTGACCGGGCCTTCAGCGTGAGTGGGAGCCGATCCGGCGCCGCACTTGAGAGTTAGCCGCGGGGCTTCTCAACCATCTCGGTGGTCTCGATCTCGTCACCCGGCTGGATGTCGTTGAACTTGCCGAGACCGATGCCACACTCGAAGTCAGTCTTGACCTCGGTGACGTCGTCCTTGAAGCGGCGCAGCGACTCGATGGCCAGGCCATCGGCGAGCACGACACCGTCGCGGATAACGCGAGCCTTGGCGTTACGCGTGATGGTACCGCTGCGCACGATAACACCGGCGATGTTGCCGAACTTCGAGGAGCGGAACACCTCGCGGATCTCGGCGACGCCCGACTGGACCTCTTCGTACTCGGGCTTGAGCATGCCCGTGAGCGAAGCCTCAATGTCATCAAGCGCGTTGTAGATGACGTTGTAGAAGCGGATGTCGATACCCTCGCGCGCTGCGCGCTCGCGAGCCTTGACGTCGGGGCGCACGTTGAAGCCGATGACGATGGCGTTGTCGATCGTGGCAAGATCCACGTCGGACTCGGTGATCGCGCCCACACCACGGTGCAGAATACGCAGCTGGACTGACTCGTCGACCTCGATCTTCATGAGCGATTCCTCGAGCGCCTCAACAGCACCCGACACGTCACCCTTGATGATGAGGTTGAGCGACTCAACCTTGCCATCTTCAAGCGCCTTCGTGAACTCTTCGAGGCTGATGCGCTTGCGTGCCTTCGCAAGCATTGCGTTGCGCTGTGCAGCCTCACGCTTCTCAGCGATCTGTCGCGCGGTGCGGTCTTCGTCGGTGACGAGGAAGGTGTCGCCTGCACGAGGCACGCTCGACAGACCCTGCACCGACACTGGACGCGACGGCGTGGCTTCCAGGACAGGATCGCCGTTCTCGTCACTCATCGCACGCACGCGGCCGTAGGCCGTGCCCGCCACGATCGCATCGCCAACGCGCAGCGTACCCGACTGGATGAGCACGGTAGCGACCGAGCCGCGACCCTTGTCGAGCTTTGCCTCAATCGCAACACCGCGAGCACCCTTGTTGGGGTTTGCACGCATGTCGAGACCAGCGTCTGCCGTGAGAAGCACTGCGTCGAGGAGCTCGGTGATACCGATGTTGCCCTTCGCCGAGACGTCACGGAACATGACGTCGCCGCCCCACTCCTCAGAGAGCAGACCAAACTCGGTGAGCTGCTGACGCACCTTGTCGGGGTTTGCACCCTCTTTGTCAATCTTGTTGACCGCAACAACAATCGGCACGCCGGCCGACTGAGCGTGGTTAAGCGCTTCAATCGTCTGTGGCATGATGCCGTCGTCTGCCGCGACCACGAGGATCGCAATGTCGGTGACCTGCGCACCACGGGCACGCATGGCGGTGAACGCCTCGTGACCGGGGGTATCGATGAAGGTCAGTGCGCGGTCAACACCGTCGTGCTCGGTGTGTACCTGGTAGGCACCGATGTGCTGCGTGATGCCGCCAGCCTCGCCACCGCCGACGTTTGCCTTACGGATCGCGTCGAGCAGGCTGGTCTTACCGTGGTCAACGTGACCCATAACGGTAACAACGGGCGGGCGGGGCTGCAGAACATCGTCGCCCTCTTCTTCGAGCTCTGCTTCGATATCGATGTCGAAGCCTTCGAGCAGCTCGCGGTCTTCGTCCTCGGGCGAGACGACCTGGATCTTGTAGCCCAGCTCGTCGCCGAGAATCTCGAACGTTGCCTCGTCGAGCGACTCGGTTGCAGTCGCCATCTCACCGAGGTGGAACAGCACGGTGATGAGGTTCGACGCGCTCGTGTTGATCTTGTCTGCAAAGTCAGAGAGCGAAGCGCCACGGCGCAGACGAATCAGCGTCGTGCCGTCGCCGCGAGGTACGCTTACGCCGCCAAGTGACGGCGCCTCGCGCATCTCGAACTCTGCGCGTTTCGCCCGCTTCGATTTGCGTGCCTTGCTCTTGGAGCCACCACGGCCGAATGCGCCAGCGGTGCCTGCGCCACGGCCGCCACGACCACGGCCAGCGAATCCACCACCGGGACGGGGACCGCCGAAGCCACCGGGACCACCCGTGCCTGCACCGGGGCCTCCGCCGGGGCGAGTGAAGCCACCGGGGCGACCGCCGCCACCGCCGGGACGACCTGCGCCGCCGGGACGACCTGCACCGGCTCCTGCACCCTGCGGGCGCGGAGCGGGACGCGGGATGTTACCCGGGTTGGGTCGACCTGCGCCGCCACCCGGGCGAGGCATGCCCTGGTTCGACGAGAACGGGTTGTTACCTGGACGGGGCGGACGGGGAATGCCCATGCCCTGGCTCGTGGCAAAGGGGTTGTTCCCGGGACGAGGCCCACCGGGCTTGGGAGCGGGCTTCGCGCCGGGCTTCGGCGCGCCTGCACCGGGCTTAGCGGCACCAGGCTTAGCGGCACCGGGCTTAGCGCCAGGCTTAGCAGCACCGGGCTTAGCAGCGGCAGGCTTAGGAGCCGCAGCGGGCTTTGCCGATGCTTCAGCTGCAGGCTTCTCTGCAGCAGGCTTCGCTGCTGCGGGTTTCGCTGCTGCGGGCTTCGCAGCGGGTGCTTCCGCGGCGGGAGCTGCAGCTGCGCCGGGCTTAGGAGCCGGCTTTGCGCCGGGCTTCGGAGCAGCACCGGGCTTCGGAGCAGCACCGGGCTTCGGGGCAGCACCGGGCTTGGGAGCGCCTGCCGCGGGCTTTGCAGCTGCGGGGGCGTCTGAGGACTGGGGGGTTGCTTCAGCAGCGAGGGCTGCCTTCACCTTGCGTGCTACCGGAGGTGCAACGCTTGACGAGGACGCTTTCACGAACTCGCCCATTTCTTTCAGCTTGGCCAGAACGACCTTGCTATCGACACCGATCTCAGCTGCGATCTCGTGTACGCGTGGGTTAGCCACTTTTCTCCTGTCTGGGTTCACGCCAGACAGGCGGGAACCAAAATTAACGGACGGGTCTCATCGTGAGCCGCTCATTAGTTGTCCATAAGTGTTTTCAGCCTGTTCTCTATAGGGCCAGCATCGGGTTTCCCCGATACGCGCAGCGCACGCGCAAATGCTGAACGCGTGACTGCTTGTTCGAAGCACTTGAGGCTGGGGTGCACCCAAGCGCCGCGCCCAGGGAGTACTGCGCGATCATCAACAGTGAGTTGATTTTCGCTCAGAACCACTCTGAGCAGATCTGTGCGTGAGGCACGTTTGCGACACGCAACACAGGTCCGAACCGGAACCATCCTACCAGCTCCCTTAAATATCCACTCACAGGCGCGTCGCATCCGCGGCACCGGCGGCCCAGCCGCCGGTGCCGCACGCGCGAACTAGTCGTTCATGATCGAATCGGGCTGGATGTCGATCTTCGCGCCCGTGAGCTTGGCGGCGAGTCGGGCGTTCTGCCCTTCCTTGCCGATCGCGAGCGAGAGTTGAAAATCGGGGACGAGCGCTCGTACCTGCTTGAGGGACTCATTGAGCATGAACACATCGGTCACCTTCGCGGGCGACAGAGCATTCGCAACGAACGCGGGCAGCTCGGGCGAGTAATCGACAATGTCGATCTTCTCGTCGCCCAGCTCGCTCATGACGGCGCGTACGCGGCTGCCCATCTCGCCGATGCAGGTGCCCTTTGCGTTAATGCCAGCCTTCTTCGCGCGCACGGCTACCTTGGTGCGGTGGCCCGCTTCGCGTGCGAGCGAAACAATCTCAACGAGGCCCTCGGCGAGTTCGGGTACCTCACGTTCAAAGAGCTTGCGCACGAGCCCGGGGTGAGTTCGCGATACGACTACCTGGGGCCCCTTGAGCCCCTTCGACACGCTGGTTACGTAGACGCGTACGCGCATACCGTGTGGATACGCCTCGCCCGGCACCTGCTCTTCAGGAGGCAGGATCGCCTCGAGATCGCCCAGGTCGACGTGCACCATGCGCTTGTTAGTTCCCTGCTGCACCACACCCGAAACGATCTGGCCTTCTTTGTCTTTGAAGGCGCCGAGCACGGCATCATCGCTCAGGTCGCGCAGACGCTGGTTGATGACCTGCTTCGCGGCGCTCGATGCGACTCGACCAAACTCATCGGTCGTAACGAAGGCTTCGCCGACGGTCTGGCCTTCTTCGTTGATCTCAGGGATCCGCACGGAAATCTGCCCCGACTTGCGGTCGAGCGTCACGCGCACATCGCTCTCACGGGGTACCGGAAGGTTCTGGTTCTCTGCGTGGCGCAGGTATGCCGACTGAATTGCCTGCTCGATAATCTCGACCAGCTCGTCGAAGGGAATCTCCTTCTCGCGCTCAATCTGTCGCAGGGTGACGAGTTCAATCTTCACAGTGCTCTCCTTCAGGTATTGAAATGTCTATTCAGCTGTGCGACCCGCGTTACACGGATCGAAGCATCTAGCTTACTTCAACTCCCCAAGGCTTACGCACCCACTTGACGCTGGCCTCAATCATCAGTGTTCTGGGCAACTTGCTCGCCCCGTCTGTCCCAATGGGGCGACATCTCAAGATGTTCTTCGTACGCAACCTCGTTCCAGGCAGGGTACGGCGGGTATTCTCCGGGCCGGATCAGCCCGTTGCCGTCTTCGTTGACGCGTTCTGGCCACCATTCAATGCCCTCGTTGCGCTCGTTCTGTTGGATGTTCCAGATCGCGTTTGACAGGGCTTCTCGGTCACCCCAGTAGACCCCTGAAAATGCCGTAAGGGTAATTTCTCCGTCCATTAGGTCTAGGGCGAGCCAAGTGCCGTCAGGCGTCGTTGTAGTGACCCTGTAGTTTCCTGGTGTGATCTCACTGTCGGTGCGCGCCGATGACCATCCGTTACTCTCCCAAAATGCTCGCGCACGGTCGATTCGGGCGTCTGAGTCAAGTACGGGTGCAAGGTCCCAAGACCGGCGGATGTAGTAGCTATTGTCTTTCTTGGCTTTGGCGCCCAGATTTCCGCCTATTTCATCGCCCGCGAGGGTCATGAAGGGGTTTGTTGTACTCGCATCAATCCACTCACCCGGCTCTAGCTGCTTCTGCGTATCTGCTACGAGATCATTGAGTGCTCGGTATCGCTCAGCGACGTTTGCAAACTGCTCGGGCAGCGAAGGTTCTACCGCTTCTTCAAAGGTGAGCCCGGCCGCGTCCAGCACAGGGGCGGGCCCTTTGGCGGCCCAAGCAGTACACCCTGCGAAGAGCACGGCCGACACCAAACAGACCCCGGCCCCGATGTACCAATTCTTGTGGTTCATCGCTTTCCTCCCATGATTTCGATGACGTTGTTCACGGTGGTCGACGACGGGTTGAGGTACCCAATCTCGTCGTCTTTCGCCACTCCGTCGAGCCCGTCTGCGACCCACTGTGCTGGGCCCCAGTCGATAGCCTCGGTGAGGTTATGCATGGTGACGCGTTTACCCTCTTCGCTCTCCTCCGATGAGAAGACGATCGCGCCCTCGAGGTCCCTCGGGTCCACCCGTGAGCGGTATCCAGGCGCGTCAACCGATGCGGACCTGAAGTGGGCAAACTTGCCGATGGGCGCAATGTTATCGCCCCGCGCATGCGTCGCGTGAATCTCGCTAACCCCGAGCTCTTCTGCTTTTGTGCCAACCGTGAGCCCAGCCGACCCCATCGTGATGTAGGCGTCTACCGAGTGCCCACCTAGCTTGAGCGCCTCGGCGGCGGTGTTAGTACCGTAGGAATGGCCGATCACGGCAAATCGGGTGAGTGGACGCGCAGCGCGGGTCGCTGAGAGGCCGTCGAGGAAGGTGGCGAGGGGCCAGCTGCCCCGTTCGGCCCGGTTCTGTGTAGCTTCTGCAGCGATCCCTGGTGCCCTGTATCCGATCCACGACACCATCGCGACGCCTACGCTTTTGTCGTGTACCTCGCGGAGCCCATCCAGCCCATCACGCATGGTGCGCACCGATGAGTTCATGCCCGACACGAGCACGCCCACCCTGCTAGCCGCGTCCAGATCGCCCACCGAGATGGCGGCGGTGACCACACCGTCGTGACTGCCGAGCATGGCAATCTGCACAATGGCATCTTTGGCAGTGACTGATTTGCGCGCTTCCTTGGCTGCGTCCTTCACAGCCACTAGGTCGCGCCGAAAGTCGGTGAGAGTCATGTCGTCGGGCGACAACCCGAGCCGCGCAAACACGTCTACCAGCTCGGCATTACCCTGCAACGCGTAGTCGATAGCGGCGCGTGCTGCACGGTCTCGCACGCTGAACGGAAGCCCGTCCAACCCGGCCAATTCGACGCAGTAGCGCTCGATGAGAGCATTCGTGTCGGTTTCAGAGGCCACAAGAGATTCCCACAGTTTTGCTACGTCAGCGGGTGTGAGCATTCCATTAAGCAGCCGTTGCACCTCGGGCGACTCCCAGGGGCGGTTCTGCGAAAGTGCTCTCGTCAAAGCCTCAACGATAGCGCCATTCGAAGCGCCAGCCCCCGGCCCCAACGCTGTCACAGCCGTTCGCGTGAGTGCACCGAGCAGCGCTCGTTCCGCGGATTCCCGCTGCGTCACGAGTTCCCGCCACCGCGTGCATGCGTGTTCGATCAGAGCTAACGCACCAGCCCATGCCCCCGCTGCCTGCGACCAGTTAAACGAATCTGCGTCGCCGCTCAGCACGGTCACGGGTTCACCGGCAGAAGCCGGCATAAACGTCGGTGGTGCGACCCGCCAATCGCTGATAAGTGGCAGCCCTTTGCGCAGCGCGATCGATTCAATTGTGTTTGCGTTCATGCGCACTTGCGCGAGCAGCTCGGCTACGTCTTGCTCAGTGAGCAGTGCCTCTGAGTGGATCGCCGCCACACTTTGCGCATACGTGTTCATCGCGAGAAGTGCCGAGGCCGCAGACTGTTCAACCAGAGAGGCACTCGTCTGTAGATGCCCGAGCCGACCCTTGACTGCCTGCACAGCGCCGCCCCGCGCCGCCGAGAGCGCTCGCGAGGCCAAGGCAGCCTGAGACTGACACGTGCTAGTGGCGTTACTCGTGTCTGAAATGAGGCCGGCCACCGCGTCGGTGTCACCCGCGCAAACGGGTGATGGTGTGGGCAGCACTCCAGCCGCCGAGATCGGTACGGCAGTCATCGAGAACCACCGCCAACGAACGCCAGCGAAGCCTGCACCGTAATGAGCGCCGAGAGCGACCCAGCCACTTCATGTTCAATGGCATCGCTCGAGTCTCGGCACGCAGACGCGCCCGCACGCACCCCTTCGACAGCCTCGGTGAGCACGGCGCAAGACACCGCGAGCGATGACATGAACTCTGCCAATCGCGCGGGCATCTCTGTCAGCCCCGAAACAGTGGGAGCCGCGGCGCGCGCGGGCCCTGCGAGCGCTTCGGCCGCGGTGTCACAAGCACTGGTACACGCATCGAACGCTGCGTCACTGAGCGCCAAGTTGTATTCCATGTCATCCCCAAACACCTTTCGTGGGTGAGGCGAGCGCCAGCGGAGAAAGCACGCACCCCACCCACAAGCTGTAAAGCCCTAGTTGATGCGCGCGGCAATCTGTGCGTCCATGTCACGCATTGCAGTAGCGGTCTGCGTGAGAAAAGTCTGAATTTCGGTCAGCTTAGCGATCACCGTGTTCGCGCTTGTCGTGTATTCGGTGTACGCCTCGTTGAACCTGCCCGACGCTTGATCCGTCACAAATCCTGACCCCACCAGCGTGCTAATGAGCTGCTGCATCTGCTGGAGTTTTTGCGTGATCTCATCGCGACCGGTGCCGAGCTGTGTGCTTGCTTGCTCCATCTCGGCATACGAAACGTTGATATTAGCCATGGTGAATCCCCCTCGATTCGCTCCCGCTGGGCCGCTTCGCCCGCGGTGATTGCGACCGAACTGGCCGCGTAGCAAGCACCATAGCCCGATAAACACCTGCAAAACCGACCGGGCACCAATCTGTGGATAACTTCGCAGGTGTCGCCGATCCGGAGCCCCTGTGGACGCCTCGAACGGAAGATGACTCGAGAGCGAGCCACTGGGCCCCAAACGCGATACGGGGGCCCGGGCTCATTATGAGCCCGGGCCCCCGTCCACACGCCGTCTGAAGAACGGCGAACAGCGCCTAGCGCCTACGCAAACAACGCCGGAATTTCGGCGATCGCAACCTTCTCCTTGACCCCGGTGCTGCGGTCCCACACCTCGGCGAGGCCCTCAGCAGCGTCACGCCCCACGACAACCACGCGAGGCACACCAATCAGCTCAGCGTCGCCAAACTTAACGCCGGGCGAAACCTTGGGACGGTCGTCGAACAACACCTCGACGCCCGAGCCCTCGAGCGTTGCTGCGAGCGTCCCAGCGGCCTCGAAGATCGCCGGGTCCTTGCCCGTGGCCACCAGGTGCACATCAAACGGCGCCACCGACTTGGGCCAGATTAGGCCGCGGTCGTCGTGGTTCAGTTCGGCGAGAATCGCCATGATGCGAGTGACACCGATGCCGTACGAGCCCATCGTGACGGTAACAAGTTTGCCGTTCTCGTCGAGCACCTTGAGACCGAGCGCCTCGGCGTACTTGCGGCCGAGCTGAAACACGTGTCCGATTTCCATGCCGCGTGCTGTTTCGATGGGGCCAGACCCGTCGGGGGCGGGGTCGCCGTCGCGCACCGAAGCGATATCGATCACGCCGTCGGCGGTGAAGTCGCGGCCTGCCACGAGGTGGGCAACGTGCTTCTCGGCGACGTTGGCGCCCGTGACCCAGCTCGTGCCCGGCACGATGCGGGGGTCGAGCAGGTAGCGCACGCCGGTCTCAGACTCGACACCGAGTACCGCAGTCGTTGATCCGTCGGCTGCGACGCGCGCGGCACCAATGTAGCCAGCGACGAGACCGGGGTGCTTGGCCAGGTCGCCAGCATTCGCGGGCTCAATGTCACAGCCCGGGAACGCGACTTCAGCGCGCTTCAGGTCTGCGTCACGATCGCCAGGAATGCCGACGACAACGATCTCGCGCTCACCCGCGTGCTCCCCCGCGGTGGGCGTGATGGCGAGCACCACGTTTTTGAGCGTGTCTGCGGCGTTCCACGCGCGACCGTCCACGCGCGGCAGCACTGCGTTCGTGTGCGCGACGAGCGTGTCGATCGTGGGGGTGTCGGGCGAATCGTAGACAACTGCGGCGGGCTGTCCCTCGATCGGCAGCGCCTCGGGAACGGGCGTCACATAGGCCTCGACGTTGGCGGCATAGCCGCCCGCCGAGCGCACAAACGTGTCTTCACCGATCGCGGTCGGCAGCAAGAACTCTTCGCTGCGAGAGCCGCCCATGGCACCGGCGTCGGCCGACACAATGACGTATTCGAGCCCCAGGCGCGCGAAGATGCGCTCGTAGGCATCACGCTGTTTCTGGTAACTAGCGGCCAGTCCCTCGTCGGTCACATCGAACGAGTACGCGTCTTTCATCGTGAACTCGCGACCACGCAGCAGGCCGGCGCGGGGGCGCGCCTCGTCGCGGTACTTGTCTTGAATCTGAAACAGCGACAGCGGCAGGTCCTTGTACGAGGTGACAATATCCTTCACCATCACGGTGAAGGCCTCCTCGTGGGTCGGTGCGAGCAGGTGATCGGCGCCGTGACGATCTTGTAGGCGGAAGAGCGCGTCTCCGTACTCCTCCCAGCGGCCCGTCGCTTCGTAGGGCTCGCGCGGCAGCATCGCCGGGAAGTGCACCTCGTGTGCGCCCGCCGCGAGCATCTCCTCGCGCACAATCTGCTCAAGTTTGCCCTTCACACGCAGGCCCAGCGGCATCCAGCCGAAGACGCCCGGCGACTGCCGTCGAATGTAGCCGGCGCGCACCAGCAGCCGGTGGCTGGCGACCTCGGCGTCTGAGGGGTCCTCACGAAGAGTCTTCAGGAAGTAGTTGCTGAGCCGTGTAATCACCCCACCATCGTAGCGCGCGCCGGATCAGTCACCAGCTCACGTCTCACCCCGCGGTCGAAGCTCATACTCGCCCGCGGTCGAGCCCCCGTGCGAGTGCCCGCGCGAGTGCCCGCGCACTCTGTTACAACAGGCGCCGCGACAGCGCCCACGCCGTGAGTTCGTGCCTGTTCGAAAGCTGCAGCTTGCGCAGCACCTTTGACACGTGCGTTTCGACAGTTTTGACCGAAAGAAAAAGCTCTGCTGCTACTTCTTTGTACGCGTAACCGCGCGCGATCATGCGCATCACCTCTTGTTCTCGGGCAGACAGCCGGTCGAGTTCGTCGTCTGCCGCAGCGGTTTCGCCACCGCCCACACCAAACGCGTCGAGCACGAACCCCGCGAGCCTCGGCGAAAACACCGCGTCGCCGCCGTGTACGCGCTGCACGGCGCTCGTCACCTCGGCGCCAGACGAAGTTTTCGTGAGGTACCCGCGGGCACCGGCACGAATCACGCTCACGACGTCGTCGGCCGCGTCTGAAACGCTCAGCGCGAGAAACCGCGTCACGCTGTGGGTCGACCCCGTGGCGAACGCGCGCGCCACTTCGGCCCCGCCGCCGCCGTCACCACCGGGCAGGTGCACGTCGAGCAGAACGACATCGGGCCCAAGTGCGGTGATAGAGGCGATGGCTTCGTCAACCGTGGCTGCTTCGCCCACCACGTCGAGTTCGTCACCGAGCGATGCTCGAAGCCCGGTTCTGAAGATCTCGTGATCGTCAACGATCACGACGCTTATGGGGGTAGCCTCTGTGTGCTCGCTCATGCATGCTCCTCGCTGTCGTGTGTGGTGTGTGCCGGATCGCGCGCCACCGACAGTCGCACTGTCGTGCCGGCGCCGCCCGGCCCGGGTCTGATCGAGGCTGTGCCAGACGCCCGCTCGATGCGCCCCAGAATTGACTCGCGTACGCCCATGCGTCCCTCGGGTAGAGCTCCGACGTCGACCCCCGGGCCGCGATCGGTGACATCGATTGAGATGCGCTCTCGGGTGGTCTCGAGGTAGACGGTGACGCTACCGCCCGCGTGACGTGCTGCGTTGAGCATGGCTTCGCGCGCCGCAGCGATGAGCGGCTCGGGCGCGATCACCGTCTCGCCGACCGTGATCACCTCGAATTGGGCCGCGAACGTGGCCTCGAGCGCTGCAGCGTGCGTACGCAGCTCGGTTTCTGCGCTCTCGCGCGGCGCAGCAGTGCCGCCGTCCGCGCCGCGAAACAACCACTCGCGCAGCTCACGCTCCTGGCGCCTGGCGAGTCGAGCAACCTCGCTACTCGGAGCTGACCGCTGCTGAATGAGCGCGAGCGTTTGCAGCACCGAGTCGTGCAGGTGGGCGGCGATGTCGGCGCGCTCGGCTTCACGAGCGTTCGCCGCGCGCTCTGCGATCAGTTCTCGGTTGAGCCGCAGCGCCCAGGGTGCAAGCGCTAGCGCAACGCCGGTAAGCACCGCCAACGCTGCGGCGATCACCGTCCACGCGCTGGGTTGCCGCGCGGTCACGAAGAACATGAGTACACCGACCGCAACGAGCGTGAGCGCACCGAGCACACGCGGCAATACGTGCCGGTCAGGGTGCCCACGGTCGGCAATCTGCCACCACGCGAGCCCGACGCCCACGAGCACCGCGAGCGCCGGCAGCACGAGCTCAAGGTTGATGCTCACCCCGGCGCGATCGAGCACCAGCCCGAGCCCCGCAATGAGCAAGCTCACCCCGAGCAGTAGCTCGGCGACGGGCCAGCGACGCCGTACCGTCGCTGCGCGCTGAGCCGGCCGCGCCGGCCCCGTGGTCTCGCTGCTCAATGGGCTTGCGGGCGCCACGTCGCCTGCGACCACGGCAGCGCTCGGCGTGAGCGCTCGCTTCATCGGCGGTGGGCTTTCGGATGCTGCGGCAGGCACTGTCACCCAGAACCAGGCGTACAGCAGCACCCCAAACCCGCCACAGAGCGCGAGCCCGACCATGATCGCGCGCACGGTCGTGAGCGACACCCCCAGGTGCGCGGCAAGCCCTGCGCACACGCCAGCAAGCAAGCTCTCTTGCCTCGGGCGCACGAGCGGGGGTCTGTTCATGTTTCTATCAAAGCAGCATCTACCGACACCGGCGGCCCCGCGCCGTAAATCTCAGGGTCGGGTCAGGGTGAACCCCGATGGTGCCGGGGCCAACACTCAACGAGACTTGAACCATGACTTCTCAACCCGACCCCTCATCGCAGCAGGGCACCGGATTCTTCGGCTGGCTGCGCGACCTCGGCGTGCAACGCGGGGGTGACCGGTGGCTCGCGGGCGTGGCGAGCGGCCTAGCCACTCGCGCGGGCATCGACCCGCTCATTGTGCGCGGCATCTTCGTCGTGCTCGGCATTTTTGGCGGCCCCGCCGTGTTGGCGTACGTGGCGGGTTGGCTGCTGCTACCCGACAGCACGGGCAAGATTCACCTCGAAGATATTGTGCGCGGTCGCGCCAGTTCGGGTGTCATCACCGCGGCCATCATCGCTGGCGCCGTCATCGTACTGCCGGTTATTCTCTTCGGCATTACTTCTGTCGGCGGCGTGCTCGGTCTCGGTCTCAACTTGGGAGCGGGCGGTCTGGGGGACGTCTTCGGTCTGCCCGGCTGGCTCACGGCTACCTTCGCCTGGCTGTTTTGGCTCGCCGTAGTGATCGCGGGCGGGTTCTGGCTGCGGCACTGGCTCATCCAGCGCGGGCGGGCACAGGCTACCGGATCGGCCGAGAGCCTCAGTGACAACATCAATCACCACGCAGAACGATTTAGCGCCCAAGCGAACAAGATCGGCGATCAGGCCGGGCGCTGGAGCCAGGAGGCGGGCGAGCGAGTCGACGCGTGGAGTGCCCGCCTTGCCACCGAGCACGATGCACGAAAGATTGGCGCGGGCCACGTCTTGATCACTCTCGCATTCGCGCTGTTGGCGGCGGGCCTCGCCGCGTTTCTCACGCTGCAAACCGGGTTCCAGTTCACTGCCTCCGGCTCCACGGTGGCCGCGTTCGCCGCCCCCCTGGTTGCCGCGATCATCGCGGCGCTCGCGGTACTCGCGCTCTCGCTCATCGTGGCTGGCCTGCGCGGTAGGCACGTGGGCGTGCTTGGATTCTTGTCATTCTGTGGTGTCGTCGCGCTGCTCATCACCGCGGTGCTGCCGTGGGGCACCAGGTTTCAGCCGGTCGGAGAAATGCTCGTTGACGGCCGCAGCGCCCCCGGCGCGGTCAACATCGTGGGCAACGTCGAACTGGGTCTCAGCGACCTCGACCGCCACACTCAACACCGCGTCAATCTCGACGTGTGGCAGGTCGCTGGAGACGTCAATGTGACGCTGCCTGCGAGCATGCCCACAGTGCTCGAGGTGCGCATGCTCGCCGGCCGCATCAACGAGCAGACCGCCACGTCTAACGGCTCTGACGTGCAAGATCGCAGCACCTCGGGCCCCTTTATTAGCCGCAGAATCGGAGTGAATCTCGCTCCCCGAGCAACCGTAGATTCCCCGGGCAACGCGAGCCGCGTGACCGTGACGGTGCTCGCGGGCACCGTCGATGTCACTCACCCTGAACTGTCACAGATGCAGCAGTGGCTGCGCCAGGAGACGAACTAATGACCGCACCGCAGGAGCCAGACCAGGCCCCCTCACCCGCATCAGCAGAGCCTGCTCAGCCCGCCGCACACACTGGCCCGCGCACAAGCCCCATCATCTGGGGCGCGCTGATACTCGCGTTCTGCGGCTATATCACCCAGCGCAGCTTCGGCGGAGCTGGCCTCGACGGCAGCTGGTGGATCATCGCCACCGTAGTAGGCCTCGGCCTACTACTGCTCGGAGTCGGCCTCACGGTGATCTTGCGCGGCCGCGGCCGCTGATCCGGAGCGAAAAACGCTACTGCGGAATACGCGGAATCTCGCGCGTTTGGGCGGCGATCCAGTGCAGCGGGATCTGGATCGCGACGCGCGTACCGCCGCGGGCATCCGGGCCCCAGGTGATGCTGCCGCCGAGCTCTCCCTCGATGAGGGTGCGCACGATCTGCGTGCCGAGGCCGTCACCGACGGTGCCGCCGGGCAGGCCCGTGCCTGTGTCGATCACCTCGACAACGAGGCGATCTTCGGTGCGATCGGCTGTGATGTAGACATCGCCCTCGCGGCCCGCGAGGCCGTGCTCGACCGCGTTCGTGACGATCTCGGTGAGCGCGAGCGCGAGCGGGGTCGCGTATTCAGAGGGCAGCTCGCCAAAGGAGCCCTCCTTGTGGGGGTGCACAGTCGTGCCGTGCAGGCTCGCCACCTCGGCGGCGAGCCCCAGCACCCGGTCAAATACGACGTCAAAGTCCACGATCTGCGACAGGCCCGTCGAGAGCGTGTCGTGCACGACCGCGATCGCGGCGACGCGACGCATCGCCTGCCCGAGCACCTCTTTGGCCTCCTCGCTGCGCGCACGCCGCGCCTGCACGCGCAAGAGCGACGCCACGGTCTGCAGGTTGTTCTTCACGCGGTGGTGAATCTCGCGAATCGTCGCGTCTTTGGTGATGAGCTCCTGCGCCTGCAGTCGCAGGTCAGTGACGTCGCGGGTGAGCACGATACCGCCGACCCTGGTACCGTCTTCGATCACCGGAATCGAACGCAGCGCGACCGTGCGGCCGCGCGCATCGATCTCGACGCGCTTCGAGATCTTGCCCTGCGCAACGAGCGGCAGTGACTCGTTCGTGTCGAACTGGCCCTTGACGATTTCGGCGATGACCTCGCTAAAGTTCTCGCCTTCGATCTCGTCGCGAAACCCGAGCGCGTTGAACGTGGTCTGAGTGTTGGGGCTCGCGAACGTGGCGACGCCCTCGAGGTCGAGTCGTACGAGACCGTCTGAGGCTCGTGGTGCGCCCTGTTCGCCGCCGCGCGAATCAAGGTGGGCGGGGAAGAGCCCCGTGCGAATCATTGCGAACAGCTCGCTCGACACCTCGTAGAACGCCGCGCCGATGCGTGACGCCTTCTGTGTGTCAACAACGCTGGAGTGACGCGTGACGACGGCGAACGGGCCTCGAATCCCCGTGTCGTCGGTGCGGCTCACAGAGTAGGCGGTGAGGCGCATCGGGTTTTCTTCGAACCACGCGGGTGACGTTGATTCGACCGGCTCCCCCGTGACCATCGCTTCATCGACCAGTTCGCGCCAGTCGGGGCGCAAGAAATCACCGATCACATCGCGGTAGAACAGTGTTACCGAGCCGGCTGGGCGCGAGTGTGCGATCGCGAGGTAGTCGCCGTCTTTGGTCGGCGCCCACAGCACGACGTCACTCAGGGCCAGATCTGCGAGCAATTGCAGATCAAGCGAGAGCGTTTCAAGCCACTCGATTTCTGGCTCGTCGAGGGTCGAATACTTGGTCGCAAGGTTACGCAAAGTCGCCACAGCTTAAGCGTAGAGCACCCCGCTTACAGCGGAGAGCAATCCTGCGTTCGTGTCGCGGTTCGTGTCGCGGCTCGCGCTTCCCGGCTGGACCGTATGGGCCGTATGGGCCGTATGGGCCGCCTAGGCCTACGAGGTTCGACATCATACGTCGTATCGGACTGGATTTCGATCAACAAAACACGTCAAAATTGGTGAGTGCGCCGTGTTTGCTTGACGAGTGTAAGTAAACGAATTCTATGGTTGGTTCTCACACCACACCCCGCCGCTTCAAGATCAACGAGCGATCGCGCGGAGGAAGCACAAGGGGTCTCGAATTCAAGGGGGAAACCATGTCGCAGGCCCTGCGCACAACTCGGCCAACACGGCCAACTCGCGAGTTAGCTCGCGAGTTAGCTCGCGAGCTAGCTCGCGAGTCAGCTCACAAACCAGAAGAAACGACAATGCCCGCTTCTTCACCCGCAGCGTCGCCCGCCGCGGCCCAACCGCCGCCGCGCCACCTCCGCCGCGCCGAAAACCCAGACCTGCACTTCAACGAGGTCGCGTTCGACACGAGTGAGTCCACCGACGTGCCCGCGCCAGAACCGAAGGTGATTCAAAAGCTGGCGCTCTACGCGTTCGAAGCGCTCGAGGGTGTGCGCTCGGTCGCGCAGCTGGCGGGCTGGGTCACTCCGGCTGTTGCCACCGCGCTTCAAAACCGTCGCGCGGCTCGCACCGAGCGGCGCACACTGTACAGCGACCACCGGCGAGTCGTTGCGACTCCCGGCCCGGTACACATAGACCGACCTGTGCCGCATGTCATCGAGGCAGCGCTGTCACTACATGCCGTTCCACGCACACTGCCGGTTGCGATGCGGCTTGAACATCGCAACCGGCAGTGGCAGATCACCGAATTGGTGGTGATGTGACAGCTGAACTAGTTTGCGGGCGCTTCGGCGGGGCTGCGCTCAGCGCGCAGCTTCGCCACCTCGTACAGTGCGACGCTCGCCGCAATACCTGCGTTGAGGGACTCGGTGACCGCCTGAATCGGAATCGACACAATCGCGTCACACGTCTCGGTGACGAGACGCGACAGCCCCTTGCCCTCGCTGCCAATCACGAGCAGCAGCGGGCGATCGGCCAGCTCAAGCCCGGGCAGTTCAAGGTCACCGCCGCCGTCGAGACCGACAACGAAAACACCCTGCTTCTTGAACTCCTTGATGGTCTGCGTTAGGTTCGACGCCATCGCGACGGGAATACGCGCGGCCGCGCCGGCCGAGGTCTTCCATGCCGCAGAGTTGAGGCTGGCTGAGCGGCGCTGCGGCACGATGACAGCCTGGCCACCAAACGCACCCACCGAGCGAATGATCGCGCCCAGGTTGCGCGGATCGGTAATGCCGTCGAGCGCTACAAACAGCGGGGTCTTGTTGTTTGCAATGACCTCGTCAAGCACTTCGAGGGGGTTCGAGTACTCCATCGGCGGCACCTTCAGTACGACGCCCTGGTGCACTGAATCGCGCTCGACCATGCGGTCCATTTCAGGGCGCATGATCTCGAGCACCGCGATCTGACGGTTCGTCGCAAGACGCAGAATCTCACGCATGCGGTCGTCCATCTCGACGCGCGCCGCGATGTAGAGCGCTTTGGCAGGAATCTTCGCGCGCAGCGCCTCGAGCACAGCATTGCGGCCCGTGACCAGCTCGTTCTCGTCTTTACTGCGCTGGCCGCGACCGCGTTCGGGCGCGCGCCCGGTGCGCTCGGCGTGCCGCTTCTTGGCTGCCTCGTAGCGATCGCGTGAGGCCTTGGCCTTGTGTGCCGGGTGGTACTCGCGGTCTACCGCTTTAGGGGTGGGGCCGCGGCCCTCAAGCCCCTGGCGCCCTTGACCGCCGGAGCCGACTGCCTTGCCCAGGCCCTTCTTGCGCACGGCGCCCGTGCGATTACTCTTGTTACTCATGTCAGGCTCCAACGGGTTTGATGTGGCGTGTCTTCCAGCGCGATTCCTGCGTCAAGCAGACGGTCGCGAATCGCATCGCTCGTAGCGAAGTCTTTCTGTGCGCGCGCCTCGGTGCGCTGCGCGATAAGTGTCTCAATGAGCGCGCCCAGCGCGTCGCTCGCCGCGTCTGCTGCGTCAGTTCCGGATCCCGCTGCCCACGGCGTAGCGCGAGGGTCGAGGCCCAGTACGTCGAGCATCGCAACGACCTCGCTCGCCCGGGCCAACACGGTGTCGATGTCGCCGCCGTCGATCGCGGTGTTGCCCGCCCGCACAGCCTCGTGCACCGCGGCCAGAGCTTGCGGCACACCGAAGTCGTCGAGCATCGCCGCGGTGAATGCCTCGGGCAGGCTGCCTACTGTCGCTGTGCCCGCAGCGGGACTTAAGTAGAGTGCCGCGCGGGCTTCGCCCTCGTGCCGGTCTGCGTGAGTCGCGGCCACGGCCTCCCATGCCCGCTCAAGAAAGCCCTCGATGCGTTCGAACGCGGCGGCCGCCTCGGTGAGCGATGTGTCAGAGAATTCGAGCACCGAGCGGTAGTGGGCAGACCCCAGAAAGTAGCGCAGCACGATGGGCCTGGCCGCCTCGAGCAGGTCACTCGCGAAGAGCGAGTTGCCGAGCGACTTCGACATTTTTTGTCCGCCCGTGTTCACGAGTCCGTTGTGCACCCAGTGCCGCGCAAACTCGTGCCCGGCCGCGCGCGACTGAGCAAGCTCATTCTCGTGGTGCGGAAACCGGAGGTCGAGCCCGCCGCCGTGAATGTCGAACGCCGTGCCGAGGTACCGGGTTGCCATCGCCGAGCACTCGATGTGCCAACCAGGGCGGCCCGCGCCCCACGGCGATGCCCACGCTGCCGACTCGGGCTCGGTCTCTCGGTACGCCTTCCACAACGCGAAGTCGCGCGGGTCACGCTTACCCTTAGGTTCGGCGTCTGCCGCGTCTTCCATGTCATCACGACGCTGGCGCGTGAGCTCGCCGTACGCGTCCCAGCTGAGCGTGTCGAAATACACGTTCGCGGTGCCGTCGTCTGCCTGGTACGCATGACCACGGGCGATGAGCAGTTCGATCAACCCGATCATCTCTGCGATGTTGGCAGTGGCACGCGGCTCGTAGGTCGGCGCCAGCACACCGAGTGCATCATACGCCGCCGTGAACTCACGCTCCACACGGTACGCGAGCGCCCACCATTCTTCAGAGCTGCCCTCTCGCTGGCCGAGGCGGGCATTGTCAAGAATCTTGTCGTCGATATCGGTGACGTTGCGAATCAGCGTCACATCATGTCCTGTCGCGGCAAACCAGCGACGCATCTGGTCATAGACAAGCGCGCTGCGCAGGTGCCCGATGTGCGGCGCCGACTGAACCGTGGGGCCACACACGTACAGGCCCACCTTGCCGGCTTCGCGGGGGGCAAAGTCGACGAGCGCCCCCGCGCGCGAGTCATAGATGCGTTGTTTCACCCTGACAGCCTACCTTGCGTCGGTGTGGGCTTGGATGCAAAAAACCGCGAGGGCGTGCGGGCCCGCGCTCCGGGCCCGCACGCGAGTCAATCGATCGACCCGCTCAAGAAGAACTGCATTTGCTTCGCAACGCTCACGGCGTGATCGCCGAATCGCTCGTGGTACCGGCTCGCGAGGGTCGCGTCGACCACGCCAGTGGGGTTACCCACCAGTTTGTCGCTGAGCACCTTCTCGAACACCTTGGCGTGCAGCTCGTCAAGGTCATCGTCGAGGTCCCGCACCTGGTCGATCACGTGCGGCTCTTGCGTGCGCAATAGCTCCACGATCAGCCCCGCCATTTGCACGTCAAGCGCGCCCATGCGCACAAACGTCTTCGACAAACCCGCCGGGATCGCGCTTTCGGGGTAACGGTATCGCGCAAGCTGAGCGATGTGCTGCGCAAGGTCTGCCATGCGCTCAAGCGAGGAGCCCATGCGCAGAGCGCCCACGACAAGCCGCAGGTCTGACGCGACGGGCTGTTGCCTCGCCAGAATGTCGATTGCGAGCTGATCCAGCTCTGCTGTGAGCAGCTCAATCTGATCGCTGCCGTCGATCACGCGCTCAGCACGCGCCACGTCAGACTCACCAAACGCGCCGGTGGCGTCGCCGATCGACTCTTCAACGAGCTCAGCGATCTTCACGAGCCGCTCTTGCACCTCACGCAGCGACTGCTGAAATACTTCGCGCATTCAGATTCCTTTCAAGTTGCGTGGCGGCCGAAACTGCGATCGATCGCAGGCGCACGCCACCTCACAAGTGTGAACGGGCTGGGTAAACCGTACCGCACCGGCAGGTGAACAACGGTTGAACTTCACCTTTCGTGCTCACCGCGCCCCCTACGATGAGAGACATGGAACCCACCGCCCTCGTGCTCGCTGCCACCGCACTCGGGGCCACGGCCGGCACAGGCGCGACGCTCGGCATCATCGGTGCACGTCGCGCAGGCCGGCTGCGATCGGCCGAGATGCGCCCCGAGCTGCCCGAGGTCGTGACCACCCTGCTCGACGAGATCGACGCGTTTGCCGTGATTCTCGACTCATCGCTCGCAACTGTATACGCGAACCCCACTGCTCGTGAAGAACGCAACATGAGTGACGATGAGCTCGGCGCCCCCTCGTTTTTGGCGCGCGTGCGGCGTGTGATGTCTTCGGGCGTTCCCGACACCCACGAGCCCGATCCCGCCGACCACACCGACAACGTGCGCACGCACCTGTTTCGATTGCAGAGACGCTTCGTCGTCGTCCTTGCAGAGGACCTCGGCGAAGAACAGCGCGTAAACGCGATGCGTCGCGATTTCATCGCCAACGTGAGTCACGAACTCAAAACCCCCATCGCCGCCATCGGGCTGCTCGCAGAGGCAGTGCAGCAAGCCGCAGATGACCCTGAACTCGTACGCGAGTTCTCAAAGACGCTCGTCAAGGAATCACGCCGTTTGGGCTCGCTCTCGCGCGACATCATTCAGCTATCAGAGGCGCAGTCAGCGCTGCGCCCCGAGGACCGCGAGCGCGTCGACATTCGCCTGCTCGTGCGTGGCGAGGTCGACGCGCACCGCGCCCTCGCCACACAAAGCGGCATCACGCTCGTCATCACCGACGCAGACGACCGCGAGCGCGATGCGAGCCTGATGGGACGGCCCGCGGCGCTTGCAGCCGCGGTGGCAAACCTCTTGAGCAACGCGATCCGGCACTCGAACGAGGGCGAGCGCGTGGGCATCGGCATGACGTTCGAGAAGAAGCGGTTCGTGGTGACCGTGACCGATCAGGGCGAAGGAATTGCCGGTGAGCATTTGTCGCGCATTTTCGAGCGTTTTTACCGCGTCGATGAGGCACGCAGCCGCGATGGCGGCGGCACGGGGCTCGGCCTAAGCATCACACGGCACACGATGCGCGCCCACGGGGGCGACGTCGACGTGTGGTCACAGCCGGGCGTGGGGTCGAGTTTCACCCTCACATTTCCGCTGCACGAAGACTCAGACGACCGCCGTAAGCGCGCCAAGAAAAAGGTCAAACGCGCTCTTGATCGAAAGGACCCCAAGTAGTGCCCCAGCACATTCTGCTCGTCGAGGACGAAGAGTCGATCTCGCGCCCGCTCGCCTTTCTGCTTGAGCGCGAGGGGTACCAGGTGACAGTCGCTGGTGACGGTGCGGCCGCGATCACCGCGTTCGCCGAAGTCTCACCAGGCCTCGTATTGCTCGACCTGATGTTGCCCAACGTGCCGGGCACCGAGGTATGCCGCACGATTCGCCAGACGTCGCAGGTACCCATCATCATGCTCACCGCGAAAGACAGTGAGATCGACATTGTCGTGGGGCTCGAGTTAGGCGCAGACGACTATGTCACGAAGCCCTACTCGACCCGTGAGCTGCTCGCGCGCGTACGCGCTGCGCTGCGCCGCGGCGCCGCTGCCGCTCCCGAGCCGGCAGAGCCAGAGGACTCGCTCGTGATCGACGAGCTGGGCATCAAGCTCGACGTCGAGCGGCACACGGTGCTCGTACGCGGTGACGAGACCGCCATGCCGCTGCGCGAGTTTGAACTGCTCGAGATTCTCATGCGTCACGCTGGTCGCGTACTCACACGCGGGCAACTGATCGACCGCGTGTGGGGCAGTAACTACTACGGTGACACGAAGACTCTCGACGTGCACATTAAACGTATTCGCGCCCGCATTGAAGAAGAGCCTTCGAAGCCGCGACTCATCTCAACGGTGCGCGGCGTGGGCTATCGCTTCGGGTAACCCGCTCACACACAAGAACGCCCCTGGCCGCGGCCCGGGGCGTTCTTGTGTGTGAGCGCTGTTCGCGCTGACGCGAAAGCTACTTCTCGTCTTCTTCGATGTCGTCGCCGACCTTCGACTGCGAAGCTGCATCGTCTTCTGCGACAACCTTCTTGTCGTCGGCCGTCTCATCGGCCTTCTGCGAGAAGTTTGCCGGCAACACGTAGTCGCGGTACTCCGCGAGCGTGCCATCGAGCACGGGCACGTTGTGCTCCACCTCGGGCGCGCCAGCGAGCTGGAAGTACGTGCTCACGGTCGAACCGACCATGAGGCCGGGCATGCTCACGAGCACGGGTGCGACCTCGCCTGCGGGGTTACCGAAAGCGGTCGTGCCGACGGGAACAGTGAACTCGGCGCTCGCCTTGTCACCGTTCTCGGCAACGAAGCTCATAGTGATGACCTGTTCCTGGCCGGTGCGGTTCATCGCGGTGTACACCACGTTGAAGTTCTCACCGGTCTCGTCGGCGACGAGCAAGATGTTGCGCACATCAATGCCCTCGACGTTCACGTCAACACCGTCACTGGGTGCGTATGGCTCAAGCGTGCCCTGGGGCGCGATCAGGCTGCATCCTGTTGCGCCCAGCGCAAGCGCTGCAGCAAGAGCAATGGATGAGGCGATCCGAATCTTCAAGGTGGTCCTCCGAGCCGTGGGTCGATTCGACATCGTGCGCGGCGAGCCGCAAGCACGGTTTGAATCCATCATAACCGCGTCCACCGACGTGGCGCAGCTTAGGCAAGCCTAACCCACCCGCAGCGAATGTGGTATTCTAGTGGTTGGACTGTAAAGGAGCCACTCAATGCAATTTGAGGTCGGAGAGACTGTTGTCTACCCCCACCACGGTGCCGCCAAGATCATCGAGGTAAAGAAGCGCAAGCTCGGCGGAGAAGAGAAGCTCTTCCTAAAGCTGCAGGTCAACCAGGGCGACCTGACGATTGAGGTTCCGGCTGAGAACTGTGATCTGGTTGGCGTTCGTGACGTTATCGATAAGGCCGGTCTCGAGGAGGTGTTCGAGGTGCTGCGCGCCCCGTTCACCGAGGAGCCTACAAACTGGTCACGCCGCTACAAGGCAAACCTTGAGAAACTCGCCTCTGGCGACGTGATCAAGGTGTCCGAGGTTGTGCGCGACCTGTGGCGCCGCGACCAAGAGGTGCGCTCGCTGTCGGCTGGCGAGAAACGCATGCTCGCGAAGGCTCGTCAGATTCTCGTGTCAGAGCTCGCGCTCGCCGAGAAGACCGACGAAGAGAAGGCTGGCGAGGTTCTCGACCAGGTTCTCACCTCGTAGGCTGAGCAACAGGCTGCATCGCAGCCGCACCGCAATATTAAAAGGCGCCCCGCACTTGTGCAGGGCGCCTTTTGCTGTCTCTGCTTGCGCCGCTGCACTGCAGCGCCCACGCGAGTACCCTTGAGCTATGAGCAGCTCTGCGCACTCCCCCAACGAAACTCAGCCCCACACGCTCGCGTCACTCGGCGTGGTGCTCGTGGCAGCCGGGCGCGGCGAACGCCTCGGCGCCGAGGTACCCAAGGCGTTCTTCGAGCTGCACGGGCGCGCCCTACTCGAATTCAGCACGGCGGTCATCACCTCGCTGCCGCACCCCGGTCAGCTCGTGATCGTCGCTCCCGAGTCTCACGCGGCAGACGCCCTCGACATTATCGACGCGGTGCTACCCGAAGGCTCGTTGTGGGAGGTGTCTGTGGTGCCTGGGGGACGCGAGCGACACGAATCCGTGCGGTTTGGGCTCGCCGCGCTCGGTGAGTCCGTCGACACCGTGCTCGTGCACGATGCGGCGAGGCCGTTTGCGAGCGCCGCCCTGTTCGAGCGCGTCATCGCCGAAGTGCATAAGAGCGGGGCGGGCGTTATCCCCGCACTGCCCGTCGTTGACACGATCAAGCGCATCGACTCCTCGGGCGTCGTCCACGAGACCGTCGACCGCTCGGCGCTGGTCGCTGTGCAGACCCCGCAGGGCTTTCCGCGCGACGTGCTCGAGTCGGCACACGCCACCGCGCAGCTACACGGCGACCTCCCGACCGACGACGCCGAGCTTGTGCAGCGCGACGGCGGCATCGTGCGCACCGTGCCCGGCGAGATGCAGGCGCACAAGCTCACGTCGCCGGCAGACCTGCCGGTGCTCGAACATTTTCTCTCGGCAAACGCAGCGGGCCTCGGGAGCGACGCGTGATCCGCGTGGGCACGGGGTTCGACACCCACGCGTTCGACCCCGCGGCGCCGCTGTGGCTGGCGGGCCTCGAGTGGCCCGGTGAGCCTGGCCTGTCGGGCCACAGCGACGGCGATGCGGTGTGCCACGCTGTCGTCGACGCGCTGCTGTCTGCCGCAGGTCTCGGCGACATCGGCGGTCTCGTGGGGGTCGACCAGCCTGAAACCGCTGGCGCCGCGAGCACCGGGTTCGTGCGGCTCGCCCTCGAACGCCTCGCCGCTGATGGTTGGCGTCCGGTCAACGTCTCGGTGCAGATCATCGGCAAGCGGCCCAAGTTCGCGCCGCGCCAGGGCGAGGCCCAGGCCGTCATGTCTGAGCTCGTCGGCGCGCCCGTGTCGCTCGCCGCGACCACGACCGACGGCCTCGGGTTCACTGGCCAAGGCCTGGGCATCGCGGTGATCGCCAACGCGCTCATCGAGCGCGCTTAGGCTCCGGATCAGCGCTCACCCGGCGAGCGTTACGCTGATGGGCCGTAGGATCGCCGTATGGCTCTGATCTATTCCACGACCTTGCGCCCCTCAAAGCTCGAACTCATCGCGGGTTGGCTGCCTGACCAAGACTGGTTTCACGGTGACGTTTCACTTATCGAGGCCGTCGGCGCTTATCGCTTCGACGACCCCGAGGGTGAGGTTGGCATAGAGGGGCACCTGCTGCGGGCAGGCGATGACACCGTCTATCACGTGCCGCTCACTTACCGTGGAGCACCGCTGGCGGGTGCCGAGGCGGCACTGCTCGGTACCGTCCAGCACGGCGTGCTCGGCACCCGCTGGTTCTACGATGCCACGGCCGACCCCGTCTACGCAGCGGTGCTGACCGACACGATCACGGGCGGCGGGCGCGAAGCGCAGGAGTTCGTCACCGACTCCCCCGAGGCCGAAGCATCGCCCCGTGAAACAGTGACTAAGGTGTGGGGCTCGGGGTCTGCCGGTTCGACACTCGGCTCAGCGCTTCCCAATGCGGGCAGACTTGAGGTGCTGCGCGAACTCGGCAGCGCGACCCCCGAGTCCCCCTACGGCTGGGTGCTGCGCGGCACGTGGCCCGGCCTCAAACTGCCGGCCCTCTTCGCAGTCATCCACGAGGGTTAGCTTCGCGGTCGCACTCTGGCCCCTGCGCGCCGAAAATATGCGCGACTACTTCCGCTTCTGACCCCGGGTTAAACGGAAATAGTCGCGCATATTTTGGTAACGAACGACATACCCCAGATACAAAAGATCCGGGCCCCGGGCGTGCGCCAGGGATCCGGATCTCTTGAATTACTGCCGAGCGAGCTAGGCAGCGTAGGAGCCGACGAGACGCACTGCGCCTCCGTCGACGCCCTTGGCACCCTGCTCGAAGCCGGTGAAGTCGCGCTCAGAGGTCGAGATCTGACCGGCGACCCAGGTGTCGAGCCCCTCGGCGGTCAGCGCCGCGGCGACGTGCTGCGCCTTCGCGCCGTCGACGACGGCGAACATGCCGACTCCGAGGTTCCAGGCACCCTCGAGCGACTCGAGCGAGTGCCCGCCCAGCTCAGCCAGGTGGCGGAACACGGGCAGCGGCGACCAGCTCGCGCGCTCGACCTCGACCCAGGCGCCCTGCGGCAGCACGCGGGCCAGGTTCGCAGCGATGCCACCGCCGGTGACGTGGCTGAGGGCGTGAATCGCGCCGTCGAGCGCGGGATCCTCGAGCACGCGCAGCAGCGGGCTCGTGTACAGCGCTGTCGGAGTAAGAAGCGCCTCGCCGTAGGTCGCGCCGAGCTCGTTCGAGTGCTGCTCGTAGCCGATGCCCTTCTGCGAGAGGATGTGGCGCACGAGCGAGTAGCCGTTCGAGTGCAGGCCCGACGCACCCATCGCGAGCACCACATCGCCGTCCTGCACCCGGCCGGGGTGCAGCATCTTGTCGGCCTCGACCACGCCCGTCGCGGCGCCCGCCACGTCGTAGTCGTCGACGCCGAGAAGTCCGGGGTGCTCGGCGGTCTCGCCGCCCGTGAGCGCGGTGCCCGTAGCCTCGCACGCCTCAGCAATACCGCGCACGATATCGGCGATGCGCTGCGGCACTACCTTGCCGCACGCGATGTAGTCGGTCATGAATAGCGGTTTCGCGCCCACCACGACGATGTCATCGACGACCATGGCCACAAGGTCTTGGCCGATCGTGTCGTGCTTGTCGATCGCCTGCGCGATCGCCACCTTGGTCCCGACGCCGTCGGTGGAGCTGGCCAGCAGCGGACGCTTGTAGCCAAGGAGCGCGGACGCGTCGAACATGCCTGCAAAGCCACCGACACCCCCCAGCACCTCGGGGCCGTGCGTGCGCGCCACGGCCGACTTCATGAGCTCGACGGCGAGGTCACCCGCCTGGGTGTCCACTCCGGATTGGGCATAAATCGACGTGTTTTCGGTCACCCGTCAAGGATACCCTGCCCGTACGCCGAGTGCGTGCCCCTGTGAGTGTTCACGTCATGGTTACGTGTGCGAAACTAGAACCTGCGCGCAAACTTGCCGCATCACCCATCTCGCAGGGAGCAAACACCACAGCATGTGCGGCATCGTCGGCATCGTTTCCACTGAGCACGTCAACCAGCAGGTCTACGACAGCCTGCTGCTTCTGCAACACCGGGGTCAAGACTCCACAGGCATCGCCACACTCGACGGTGACTTCTTTCACATGGTGAAGGCGAAGGGCCAGGTGCGCGAGGCGTACCGCACCCGCGATATGCGCAGCCTCACCGGATCGGTTGGTCTCGGCCACGTGCGCTACGCCACTCGCGGCGACGCAGAACGCGAAGAAGAAGCCCAACCGTTTTACGTGGGCGCGCCGTACGGCATCATCCTGGTGCACAACGGCAACCTCACGAACACGCGTGAGCTCACGGCAGAGCTCTACAACGTCGACCGCCGCCATCTCAACACGCACTCTGACACCGAACTGCTGCTCAACGTGCTCGCGCACGAGCTGCAGGACGGCATGACCGGGCCGCAGCTTGATGAAGAGCAGGTGTTCTCGGCTGTGTCGCGCCTGCACAAGCGCGTTGAAGGTTCTTACGCGTCGATCGCGATGATCGCGGGGTACGGCCTACTCGCGTTTCGCGACCCGTTTGGCATTCGCCCGCTCGTATTGGGCCGCCGCGACTCAGCGAACGGCAAAGACGAGTGGATCGTCGCCTCAGAGTCGCTCGTACTCGAATCGGGTGGCTACGAGGTAGTACGCGACGTCGCCCCAGGCGAGGCGATTTTCATCTCGCAAGACGGCACGATGGCATCGCGGCAGTGCGCTGAGAACCCGCAGCTGATTCCGTGTGCGTTCGAATACATCTACCTCGCTCGCCCCGACTCGGTGCTCAGCGGTATTTCGGTGTACGACAGCCGGCTGCGCCTGGGCGAAACCCTCGCAGAGCAGGTTGCGCGCGAGATCCCCATGGGCGATATTGACGTGGTCATGCCTATTCCCGAGTCGGGTAGGCCGAGCGCCATGCAGCTCGCCCACAAGCTAGGCATTGACTACCGCGAGGGCTTCTTCAAGAACCACTACGTCGGCCGCACCTTCATCATGCCCGGCCAGGCCGTACGCAAGCGCAGCGTACGCCAGAAGCTCAACACACTGGGTGTCGAGTTTAAGGGCAAGAACGTGATGCTCGTTGACGACTCAATCGTGCGCGGCACCACGTCGAAGGAAATCATCGAGATGGCGCGCGCCGCGGGCGCTAACAGCGTCACCTTTGCGTCGGCTGCCCCGCCCGTGCTCTACCCGCACGTGTACGGCATCAACATGCCCACCCGCGCCGAGCTGATTGCGCATAACCGCAGCAACGACGAGATAAACGCAGCCATGGGCAGCGATCGACTGCTCTACCAGACGGTCGAAGGCATGAACCGCGCAATTCTTTCCGGCCAGGAGGCCGTAACAAAGCTCGAGGAGAGCTGCTTCACGGGTGAATACGTCACCGGCAGCATCGACGCCGAGTACCTCGCCTGGGTTGAGGCAACGCAGGTCAGCTAGTCCCCAGCACAAATAAGAAACCCTCGGCGCCGGGCGCCGAGGGTTTCTTATTGCAGCTCGTGCGAGCTAGGCCTTCTTGTCGTCGGCGTCGGGCGCCTTTGGCGTAGAAGGCTCAGCGGGCTCTGCCGCAGCAGGCTGAGCAGGCGCGGCCTCAGCAGCAGGCGCGGTCGCAGTGGTCGTCGCGGGCCCCGTGGCCTGCGCATCAGACGCATTCGAAGTGGTTGCTCCAGCGTCGTCGCCGCGCACCTCCTTCTTGAGAATCTTCATCGACTGGCCGAGGCTCTTCGCAAGCCCGGGCAGCTTGGGAGCGCCGAACAACAGCAGAACGATGAAGAGGATGACAAACATCGTGGGGCCGGAAAGATTTCCGATCATTCGGGTGAACTCCGATCGTAGGCGTCAGGCCAGTAACTCAGTCTGGCCAGTATGACAGGCTGGCTTAGCTCTGGGGCGTTGCGTCGTGCGAGGCGGGTTTCGTCTCGTCGGTGTCGCCGCTCACTTCTTTCTTCAGAATGCGCATTGACTGGCCCAGGCTTTTCGCGAGCCCCGGCAGCTTGGGAGCCCCGAACATCAACAGCACGACAAACAGAATGGCAAACAAGTGCATTCCGGTCAGGTTTCCAAGCATCAGTGGGCTCCGCTCAACGTAGGTAACGCGATTATCGCACGTCAGTCTGGATCGCCACACCACTGCCAGTACGGCGCTTTGCAACGAATCCCAGCACTACGCCGAGGAGGCCCCCCACGCCCAGGCCGATCACGCCGCCGATGAGCGCCATAAACCCTACTGCCTGGCCAAGCGTGTAGTTCGCGTCGGGTGCGACGGGCATCAACGCGCTCACCATCATGGCGACGATCGCACCCACGATGCCGAGCGTCACAACAATACGGCCGTATCGCACCCCGCGCACGAGCGTCACCTCGCGTTCGACCTGGTGCACGATCGGCTCGTGCGGCGCTTCGGCGTGCTCCTCACCCTCGGCAGCATCCTCAGTCGTAACGCCCTCGGCGGCAGTATCTACTGCCGGATCAGGGTGCCCCGTCACCGCAGCGTCAGTTTCAACCGGGTTGCCGTTCTCGTCGCGCGGCGCGTCGGCCACGGGCTCTGAGGTGTTCATGGTCTCCATTCTCGCAGGCTCTGCCTGTGCATCTGGCGGGTTTCAGCGTCCGAGCGTTTGCACTCATGCAGGAGATCAGCACTCATGCAGGACTCGTTTCGCGATTCGATCCTGCAGGAGCGCTGATCTCCTGCAGGAGCGCTAATCTCCTACACAAGCGCTGCGGCTAAACCGCCCACGCCCTCAAGCCCCAGACCCTAATCTCGGGCGCGCATGACGGGCAGAAGCCCTTCGAGGGTGGCGCGCGATCCGGACGCCACGACGCGAGCCGCGCTCACGGCGTCGTCCCAGCTGAGTGAGCCGGTTGCGAGCCCCAGCCAGGTGTCTGGGCTCATCTCGATCACATTCGGCGGTGTGCCGCGGGTGTGCCTGGGACCTTCGACACACTGGGTCGCGCCGAACGGCGGCACGCGCACCTCAACCGTGTTTCCCGGCGCGATCGCCGCGAGCTCCTCGAGCAGATATCGCACCGCGGTCGCTACCGTGGCCCGCGGCGCCCCACCGGCGCTGCCTGCTCCGACAGCACCGGTTGCCGAGCTTGCGCTGCCCGCAGCCCGCACGATTGCGAGCGCCGCGAGCCCATCTTCGTCTGAAATTCTTCGTCGTGCCACGCCCCCAGGATAAGCTGGGCACCGTGAAAATCCTCGTCTTGGGGCCGGGTGCCCGCGAACACGCCATCGTCCTTGCCCTCCTCGCTGAATCTGCCGACCATGAGATCGTTTGCGCACCCGGAAACGCGGGCGTCGCCGCGAGCGGTGTCGAGGTCGCTGAGCTCGAGTACACGAGCCCGGCCGCGGTCACGCCCTTCGTGACTGAGCGCGGGTTCGATCTCGTGATCATCGGCCCCGAGGCGCCGCTGGTCGCCGGTGTGGCCGATCCGCTGCGGGCCGCGGGCATCGCGGTGTTTGGTCCGGATCAGGCCGCCGCCGCTCTCGAGGGTTCGAAAGCATTCGCCAAGCGCATCATGGATGAGGCGGGCGTGCCGACCGGGCGCGCCGTGCAGGTGACCTCGGTCGACGATGCTGCCGCGGTGCTCGATGAGTTTGGCGCGCCCTACGTGGTGAAGGCTGACGGTCTCGCCGCAGGTAAGGGGGTGCTCGTGACGAGCGACCGCGACGCTGCGCTCGAGCATGTTGCCACTTGGGCACCGAAGGGTGACGTGCTCGTCGAGGAGTTCTTGGACGGGCAAGAGGTGTCGCTGTTCTTCTTGGCCGACGGTCACGACGTGCTGCCGCTGTCGCCCGCGCAGGACTACAAGCGCATCTTTGACGGTGATGAGGGCCCCAACACGGGCGGTATGGGCGCCTACTCGCCGCTGCCCTGGGTCGCAGATGGCTTTGTCGAAGAGATCACCCGCGACGTCGCAATTCCTACCGTGCGACAGCTCGAAGCCGAGGGCACACCGTTTGTCGGGCTGCTGTACTGCGGCCTGATCGTCACGTCGAAGGGCGTGCGTGTCATCGAGTTCAATGCTCGTTTTGGTGACCCTGAGACCCAGGTCGTGCTTGCACGCATGGAGTCGCCGCTGAGCGAGTACCTGCTCGCGACGGCCGAGGGGCGCCTGGCTGCTCTGCCCGCGCCGACCTTCTCGCCCGACCCCGCAGTGATCGTTGTGGTCGCGAGCGAGGGCTACCCCGAGACCGCCGTTACCGGCCGCGAGATTACGGGGCTTGCTGCCGCCGAGGCGGTGGCCGGTGTGCACGTCGTGCACGCTGCGACCGAGCGCGGCGACGATGGTTCGTGGGTGTCGACCGGCGGCCGCGTACTGGGTGTCGTTGCACGCGGCGCCGACTTTGCTGAGGCGCGCGCCCGCGCCTACGAGGCGGTCGGCGAGATCTCACTCGAGGGGTCCCAGCACCGCACCGACATCGCCGCCCGCGTAGCACACTAGCGCGGGCTGACAGGTACCTCCCCGCGCGAAGTCGCGAGTGTCGCCCAGCCAGGCCAGCGGGTACCCCGTTTTACGGTAACTCCCCACACAAGGTGGCGAGTCGGCGTCGAAGTGACGAGACGGCATCGAAAACACGTGTTTTCGATGCCGTCTCGTCACTTCGATGCTGTTTGGCTCTCACCTGACTCAAGCTGGCCCTGTGAGCCTGCTCGGCGCTGTCCACTGAAGTGTATGAGTTCGAGTCAGATGTATGAGTTCGTGGCCTCGCGGTGCCGCGATCCCGTACGCTTCACTCGAACTCATACACTTCAGTGGGTGAAAGAGCGAATCTGCTGCAGAGATGTCCGTTTGATAGGGCACGTTGCCTCAGCTGTGGCAGGGGTGCGAGCGCGGCGCGGCCGCGAGCTTAATGTTGCTGGTTCGACAGTGTGCTGCCTCGCCAGCGTGCTGGCGCTATAGTCCGCGCAGCAACGAATCGAAGTCTGGCTCTTCTGGCTCGTCGTCGCTGTCACTATCTCTGTCACTATCGCTGCCGCTGCCGTTGCCGTTACCGCTGTCGCTGTCGGCTGCGGTTGCGGCTGCGGCTTCGGCTGCAGCTGCAGCTTCGGCTTCGGCTTCGGCTTCGGCTTCGGCTTCGGCTTCGGCTTCGGCTTCGGCGCGACCGTTCTTGGCGTTGACGGCGGGCACAAATTCGATGCGCGGCAGCGCCACCGTGTCATCACTCACGTCGGCGCTGCTCGCACCGGCATCACTCACACCGGCGCCACCCACACCGGCGCCGCCCACACCGGCGCCGCCCGCACCGGCATCACTCACACCGGCATCACCCGCACCGGCGCCGCCCACACCGGCGCCGCCCGCACCTGCGCCGTCACCCGACGCGGCTTCGACTGGGGGGCCGGGCAACACGAGCGGCACGAGGTTAGGGTCAAGCTCGACCTCGTCAGAGTCGCCAAACTCGCGGTCCATCAAATCGCGATCTATGACCTCGCGCCTTCGTGCAGCGTGAAACATAAGCGCGTCAGCGGCACTCTGGTCGCTCTGATCACCCTGGCGTTCTGGCTCTTCGATCGCCGTCCGGCCGTCAGACACCGATGACACGTCAGTCGCCGAAAACTCTTCAGAGATCGAGAACTCGTCAGCGTTCGATGCCTCCTCCGCGCTCGAAGGCTCCTCCGCGATCGACTGCTCCTCAACTACTGACGCTTCGCCCTCGAGCGACTCCCCGCCCTGTGGCAACTCGATCGGGCCGGTCACCAGCTCGAGACGATCACCTACGCTCGGTTCTGCGTCTACCTCGATCGGCGCAAGTTCTGCTTCGTGAGTGAGTTCACCCTCGACCGTAAGCGGAGCCCGCTCGAGGTCGGCAGCGCTTGCCGCATCAGTCGCGATGCCGCTCGCGACAGCAGGCTCGGCGGTAGCAGCGGCGGTAGCAGCGGCGGTAGCAGCGGCGGTAGCAGCGGCGGTAGCAGCGGCGGTAGCAGCGGCGGTAGCAGCGGTAGCGGCGGTAGCGGCGCCAGCGGCAGCGGCGGCAGCGGCAGCGGCGGCAGCGGCAGCGGCTTCATCGAGACTTGCCTCTGCTAGCGCCGTCACGAACCTGTTCCAGTCACGGCCGGCCGCGTCAGCGCGCACCGCGCCGCCCGGCAGCGCGTCGAAGCCTGTCTCGGTGACCGTTACCCCTGTGTGGTGCCCCTGCGAGCGCAGCGTGATGAGCACGGCCGAGCCACGCTCCTCACCGGGCACGTTCCAGGTGAAACCGAGAGCGTGACCGTTCACCCACACGTCAACTGTGCCCGCGAGTTCGCGCGCCGACTGTAACTGCGCCGACTGTAACTGCGCCGACTGTAACTGCGCCGACTGTGACACGGCGTTGGCGCCCGAGTCAACAGCAGCACCAGCAGCACCAGCAGCACCACCAGCACCGGCACCGTCTACAACGCGGCCCGCCTGGCGCACCGCTCCGCCGATACCCGGCTCAAGCTCGAGCGTCTGCCACCACTGCGACCGCAGCACAGGGTCGGTCAAATGCGCCCAGACAGACGCCCGTGAGGCTTTGGTACGGCTTCTCGCAACGACTGGACCCAGCGGAATCATAGTGCTCCTTCGTCAAACGCCACGGGCCCGCGCCCGCGGTGTTCCTAATAACAGAACTTTAGTCCATGGCCCCTAAAGTCACCCCAGGCGGCGCGCGGCATGCAAACGAGTGCGAGAATGGACGGGTGACGAAGCTTCCCACTCCAACAACTCTGCCCGGATGGACCCACATTTACTCGGGCAAGGTACGCGACCTGTACGTGCCCGAGAGCGGCCCCGACGGCTATTTGCTGGTGGTGGCCAGCAACCGCATCAGCGCGTTCGATTTTGTGCTCGAGCCGCCCATCGAGGGCAAGGGCGCGGTGCTCACTGAGCTCTCAAACTGGTGGTTTGAGCGCATCGACATGCCCAACCACCTGGTGCCTCACACACCCGACCTGCCCGAGATTCCCGCAGATGTCGCCGCGCGCGCGATGCTCACCCGCAAGCTCGAGATGTACCCGATCGAGTGCGTTGTACGCGGCGCGCTGACCGGCTCGGGTTTTGCCGAGTACCAGCGCCTCGGTTCGGTCTGCGGCATTGAGCTGCCCGCCGGCATGCAAGACGGCGACCTGCTCGACCCCCCGATCTACACGCCCGCGTACAAGGCGCCCCTCGGCGAGCACGACGAGAACATCACCTACGAAAAGAGCGTCGAGCTCGTAGGCGCCGAACTCGCGAGCCAGCTGCGTGACGCGTCGATTGACATCTTCACCAAGGCCCGCGACCTCGCAGCACAAAGCGGAGTCGTACTCGCTGACACGAAGTTCGAGTTTGGTCGCGACCCCAAAACCGGTGAGCTCGTGCTCGCCGACGAGGTGCTCACGAGTGACTCGTCACGCTACTGGGACGCCGCCAAGTACGCAAACAAACATCTTCCCCGCGCAGAGCGCCTCGCGTCGTTCGACAAGCAGATCGTGCGCAACTGGCTCAGCACCAACTGGGACAAGCAGGGCACCCCGCCCGTGCTGCCGCAGGAGATCGTCGATCGCACGCTGGGGCAGTACCGCCAACTGCTCGAGCTGCTCTCGGGGCAGGCTGATCCGGATCAAGGAACGGCCTAACCACCCAAGCAGCCAGCGCAGCAACCCAGCTGCGCGTACTGCCGAGCACAGGGGCGCTTGCAGCGCCGCCAGTGTGCGAGAATTGAACCAAGCTTTACCTCTAGAAACGGAGATCCCGGGTGCCCACGATTGTCGTTGATGTCATGCCCAAGTCCGAACTGCTTGATCCCCAGGGCAAGGCCATCACTGGTGCTCTTGACCGCCTCGGTCACGGCAAGTTCCAGAACGTGCGCGTTGGTAAGCGCTTTGAGCTCACCGTAGAGGGCGACGTCACCGCAGAGGTGCTCGCCGAGGTGCGCAAGGTCGCCGAAGACACCCTGTCGAACTCGGTGATCGAGGATGTCGTCGCGATCAGCGTCGACGGTGAGCCCGCGAACGAGGCCGCATAATGGCGACCCGTATTGGTGTTGTCACCTTTCCTGGATCGCTCGATGATCGCGACGCGCAGCGCGCGATTCGCATCGCTGGCGCCGAGCCGGTAGCGCTGTGGCACGCCGACCACGACCTGCAGGGCGTCGACGCGATCGTGCTGCCCGGCGGCTTCAGCTACGGCGACTACCTGCGCCCCGGCGCAATCGCCGCCATTTCGCCGATCATGACCGAGGTCATCGACGCTGCGAACAAGGGCATGCCTGTGCTGGGCATTTGCAACGGCTTTCAGGTGCTCGTCGAGTCGCATCTGCTGCCCGGCGGCCTGATTCGCAACGCAAACCAGCAGTTTGTGCGTCGCGACCAGAAGCTGATCGTCGAGAACGCCGACACCGCGTGGACTCACCGCTTCGCCAAGGATGAAGAGATCGTGATTCCGCTGAAGAACGGTGACGGCGGCTACATCGCGAACGATGAGACGCTCAAGCAGCTCGAGGGTGACGGGCTCATCGCTTTCCGTTATGCCGGAGTCAACCCCAACGGTTCGGTGAACGACATCGCGGGTCTCTCCAACGCGCGCGGCAACGTGGTCGGTCTCATGCCGCACCCCGAGCACGCGGTTGAGGCGGGCTTTGGCCCCGACACCCCCGAGGCTATGCGCTCGGGCCTCGATGGGCTGCGCTTCTTCGAAGCAGCCATCGAGACGATCGCGGCGCGCGTCTAACGCTCTCGCTGCACGGCGCGCGCTTAGCCAGCTCGAGCATCGAGCTTCACGCACACTTTCGAGCTTCACGCACAAGAATTCCCAGAATTCTTGTGCGTGAAGCTCGATTTGTGTTTCTAGCTCGATTTGTGTTTGGCGCGATGTGCGGCGGGGCCGGATCACGGCCGCGGCGGGCTAGGCCTCCCGCGCGGCTCGCGCCGCGGCGGGCAGCGCATCTGCGATGCGCGCAATGGCCACGTCATTGTGCGCGGCCGTCACAAACCACGCCTCATACGGGCTCGGTGGCAGTGACACACCGCCGTCGAGCATCGCGTTGAAGAATGCGCGGTACCGCGCACCGTTGTGTGATGTCGCGCCGTCGTAGTCAACGATCGGTGCGTCTGCATCGGCGAAGAAGACACTAAACAGTGTGCCGGCACGCTGAATGCGATGCGGCACGCCGGCGTCGGTGAGCGCCCCCGCAACGAGCTCTGCCACCTGTTGGGCGGCTCGACTAAGCCGCATGTATGCGTCGGTGTCGGCACCGCGCAGCGTCGCGATTCCGGCCGCCACTGCGACCGGGTTTCCCGAGAGCGTACCGCCCTGGTAGACGGGCCCCACGGGCGCCAGCAGCTGCATGAGTTCAGTGCGCCCACCCACCGCGGCGAGCGGCAGCCCGCCGCCCGTGACTTTGCCAAACGTCACGAGATCTGGTGCGACGGGCACCCGGCCCTCGGCGTATTCAACGCCCCAGAACCCCTCGGGGCCAGCCCGAAAGCCGGTGAGTACCTCGTCGCTGATCACGAGGGCACCGTCGCGGTGCGCGGCCGCGGTGAGCGCCGCGGTGAACCCCGGCACCGGCGGCACGACCCCCATATTGCAGGCAGCCGCCTCGGTGATGACCGCCGCAATCTCCCCCGGGTGGGCGGCAAATGCGGCTTCGAGCGCTGCCACGTTGTTGTAGGGCAGCACAATCGTTTGCGCGGCCGTTACTGCGGTGACCCCGGCAGATGCGGGCAGGCCCAGCGTTGCAAGCCCCGAGCCGGCGGCCGCCAGCAGCCCGTCGGAGTGCCCGTGGTAGTGCCCCGCGAACTTGACGATAAGTGGCCGGTTCGTGGCCGCCCGCGCTATGCGCACCGCCGTCATCGTCGCTTCAGTGCCCGTCGACACAAAGCGCAGCCGCTCGGCGTGGGGCACGCGCAGCGTGATCAGCTCGGCGAGTTCTGCCTCGTCGGGGTGCGAGGCACCAAAACCGAGCCCCGCGGCGGCGGCCCGCTGCACTGCTTCGACCACCCCGGGGTGGGCGTGCCCGAGTAATGCCGGGCCCCACGCAGCGACCAGGTCGACGTAGTCACGACCGTCGGCGCAGGTGAGCCAAGCGCCCTGCCCGCACACAAAAAACCTCGGTGTGCCGCCGACCGATGAGAAGTCACGCACGGGCGAGTTCACCCCGCCCACGATCGTGCGACGTGCACGCGCCGCAAATGCTGCACTCGCGGGCGCAACACCGCCCAAAGCAGCACCGCCCAAAGCAGCACCGCCCAAAGCACCCCCGATCGAGGCAACCCCGCTCATCGCAGCCACCCCGCGAGCTCGATCGCAAAGTAGCTGAGCACCGCTTCGGCGCCCGCCCGACGAATACTCACAATCGATTCTTCGATGGCGGCTCGGCGGTCGATCCACCCGTGTGCCGCGGCGGCCTCAATCATCGCCGCCTCCCCCGACACCTGGTACGCCCAGGTGGGAACGGGGCTTGCTGCCGCCACTTCTGCGAGCACATCGAGGTAGCTCGACGCGGGTTTCACCATCACAATGTCGGCGCCTTCGGCCACGTCGAGCGCAGCTTCGCGCACTCCCTCGCGCCTATTCGCTGGGTCTTGCTGGTACCCGCGGCGGTTACCGCTGAGCTGCGAGTCGACGGCCTCGCGAAACGGGCCATAGAACGCCGACGCATACTTCGCTGAGTACGCGAGAATTGCAGTGTCCGTGTGCCCGGCCCGATCGAGCGAGGCGCGCACCGCCGCCACCTGGCCGTCCATCATGCCCGACAGTCCGAGCACGTCAGCCCCGGCGCCCGCCTGGGCGAGCGCCATTTGCACGTAGCGTGCCAGCGTGGCGTCGTTATCGACGTCGCCGCGCGCATCGAGCACACCGCAGTGACCGTGGTCGGTGAACTCGTCGAGGCACAGGTCGGCCTGCACCACGAGCGTGTCGCCGGTCTCCTCACGCACAGCCGTTATCGCCCGGTTTAAGACCCCCTCGGGGTCGTCTGCCGCGCTCCCCCGGTCATCGCGCACGGCCGGCACGCCAAACAGCATGATGCCGCCGAGCCCCGCTGCGGCGGCATCATGCGCCACGGCACGCACCGAATCGAGCGTGTGCTGCACAACACCCGGCATCGCCACGATCGGTCGCGGCGCAGCGATGCCCTCGCGCACAAACACCGGCAAGATCAGTTCGCTCGGGTGCACGCGCGTCTCGGCGGCGAGCCGCCTGAGCGCGGGCGTACGGCGCATTCTGCGAGGCCGGATCAGCGGGCCCGGCACACTCTGCGCTTGCGCGCTGGGCTGGGTGGGCGCGCTGGGCTGGGTGTGCACGCTGAGAGGGGGGCGCACAGTCGGCGCCACGACGGCTGGCATCGAAAGCGTGGTGTGCTGGTTCATCGGGTTTCTCCTTGACGCGTGTGTTCGTAGGTTTCGCGGGCTCCGGCGATCAGCGCGATCGAGACGGCGTCGAGTAGACCGTCGGTGGTCGAGATCTCGGCGACGATGTCGGTCGCGAGCCCGCAGCTGGCAAGGGTGCGTGCGGTGGGTTCACCGATGGCGGCGACCCGTGTTGTGGCAGGAAGCGGGGTGAGCCGGTCTGCAATCGCGCGGGCCGCTGAGCTGCTGGTCGCAAGCACCACGTCAAACTCGCCCGCCGCCACGCTGGCCCGCAGCCCCGCAATCTCTGGGGTGGTGACAGTTGTGTAGGCGGCGACCCGGTGCACCACGTGACCCGCTGCACGAAGCGCCTGCTCGACCGTCACGTCTGCAAGTTCTGAGACGGGCAGCAGCACACGTGCAGGCTTATTTTCAGCGACGGTGAGGTCTGGGAGCGCCGCGAGCAGTGACTGCGCGAGGCCGTGACCCGAAAAGTCGCGGCCCGGCATGACGTGTAATCGAAACCCGAGGGCCTGAATGGCGGCAGCCGTGACGGGACCCACCGCGGCCGTTTTTGCATGCGGCTGCGCGCCCGCGGCCGCGAGCGCGGCAGCGGTGGTCGCGCTTGTGACGACGAGCCAGTCGTATTCGCCCAAGTTCCAGCGCTCGATCGCTGTGGTGAACGCGGCCGGGTCGCTCGGCGGGGCTGTTTCGAGGAGCCTGGCGATACGGGGGCTCCCCCCGCGGTCAAGCACTTTCTCGTGCAGCGCGGCGCCCAGGTCACCACCGCGGGGAATCAGGATGCGTAGCCCGGCGAGGGAGAGCCTGGGTGGACGTACGTGCGCGATCATCTCGTCGCTCCATTCTGGGTAGGACTCTGGGAGGACTGGGAGGACTGGGAGGACTGTGTGAGCAGTGTGAGTGGCGCGATGCGGGCGGCGCCGGCTGCGAGCAGTTGTGTGGCCACCTCTGCCCCGAGGCGTGAGGGGTCACTGTCACGGGAGACCTCGGCCGTCGCTTCGACGTGCTCGCTACCGTCGACCGCGTAGACGACGCCCGTGAGGCGTAGCGTGTCGCCGTCGCACCGCGCCCACGCGCCCACCGGTGCCTGGCACCCCGCCTCAAGCGTCGCGAGCACGGCGCGCTCGGCGAGCGCACACGCGCGCGCCTCGGCATCGTCGAGAGCGGTCAACGCGGCGGCGAGTGCGGCAGCAAGGTCGGGTTCGTTCGCGCTGCGCACTTCGACCGCGAGCGCCCCCTGCCCGGGAGCGGTGGGAGCCTCGTCGAGCTCAAAAAGCTCGGTGATGGCCGGGTCACGGCCGATCCGGAGCAGCCCCGCCGCCGCCAACACGACCGCATCGAGGTCGCGGCCCGCGCGCGCGAGCCGCGAGTCGACGTTACCGCGCAGGTCACGCACATCGAGGTCGGGCCGCCGTCGCAGCAGCTGGGCGCTGCGTCGCGGCGATCCGGTGCCGACACGGGCGGCCCGGGGCAGCTCGGCGAGGGTGAGCCCGTCGCGTGCGCACAGTGCGTCGCGCGCGTCGGCGCGGGCCGGAATCGCGCCGAGTGTGATGCCGGGGCACTCGCCCGTGGGCAGGTCTTTGAGCGAGTGCACCGCTACATCGCACTGGCCCGCGATGAGCGCGTCGCGCAGCGCGCTCACAAACACGCCTGTGCCGCCAAGCTGCGCGAGCGGTGCGGGCGAAGTGTCTCCCTTCGTCGTCACGATCACGAGCGCGACGTCACACCCGGTTGCCGCCGCGATCTGGCGGGCGACCCCGGTCGTCTGGGTGACTGCCAGCTCGCTGCCACGAGTACCCACCCGGATCAGATTCTTGCGGGCCGCAACCGGGCCACGCACGACCGGCACCCGGGTCGTCACGAGGCGCTCACCCTGGCGTGCTCGGCAGCGCGCGCTCGGCTTGCCGCGGCCCGCGCGGGGGTCTCGCAGCAGCCCTCACCGCACACGTCAAACCACGGGCCAAGCGTGGTGCGCGAGGCCCGCGCTTCGGGTGGCGTGCCGTCGCGGCGCTCGAGCACGAGGTCGATGAGGCCCGAGACGTAGGCGGGTGCGACGCCGGGCGTGGGCACCCGGGCAGCGGCGAGCCCGTGTTCGGCGCAGGTTTCGAGGGCTTCGGTGTCTAAGTCCCAGAGCACCTCCATATGGTCGCTCACAAACCCGACGGGCACGATGACGACGGCGCGCACGCCCTGAGCGGGCAGCGCAGCAATCGCGTCGTTAATGTCGGGTTCAAGCCACGGCTGCTGCGGCGGGCCGCTGCGTGACTGGTAGGCGAGCTCCCAGGTGACGCCGGGGCACGCTTCGCGAGCGATCTGGGCCGCCGCGGCAAGGTGCTGCGCCTCGTATGCGCCCGCGGCTGCGGGCGGCGCGGATGACGTGGGCGGCGCGGATGGCGCGGCAGCGAGCACTGCTGCGAGCGCCGCGTGATCCGGGCCAAACGTGCCCGAGTAAGAGGTGGGAACCGAGTGCGTCGTGAAGACGATGCGCAGGTCGCGCTGGGCGTCGAGTGCCGGGTCGCGTACCAGCAGATCGGCGACCGCTCTGCGCGTGCTGGCAATGAACGGGTCGAGAAACCCGGGGTGATCAAAGTAGGGCCGTACCTTGTCGGCGGTCAGCGTGCGCCCCTCGGCGTGCAGCTGCGCGAGCGCTTCGTCGATGTTCTCCTGGTATTGCTTGCAGCCCGAATATGAGGCGAAGGCGCTGGTGGGTAGCACGAGCACGCGTTCGAAGCCGCGGTCGGCCGCGTCGCGCAGCACGTCAGTGAGGTACGGCGCCCAGTTGCGGTTGCCCCAGAGCACGGGCAGGTCGATGTCACGGTGGGCGAGCTCGGCTTCGAGTGCGGCTTTGAGGTGCCGGTTCTGCTCGTTGATGGGGCTCACTCCATCAAAGTGTCGGTAGTGGTGTGCGACCTCTTCGAGGCGCTCGTCGGGGATTCCGCGGCCACGGGTGACGTTGCGCAGAAACGGGATCACGTCGTTCTGCCCCTCGGGCCCGCCGAAGCCCAGCAGCACAATGGCGTCGTAGCGGTGCGGCGCGGTGTCGAAGCGCGCCGCGTTCGCGGGTGTGGTGTTCATGGGTGTGGTGTTCATGGATGTGGTGTTCACAGGAGCACCTCCGGCACCTCGACGGCCGAGATGCGACGGCCCGTGAAGAACGGGGTTTCTTCGCGCATGTGTCTGCGGGCGTCGGTAGCGCGCAGTGTGCGCATGAGGTCGACGAGCTCGGTGAGGTCGTCGGACTCCATCGGCAGCAGCCACTCGTAGTCGCCCAGCGCGAATGCCGACACGGTGTTGGCAACGACGCCGCGAAACTCGGCGCCCTTGCGCCCGTGGTCTGCGAGCATGCGGCCGCGCTCCGCGTCGGGCAGCAGGTACCATTCGGCATCACGCACAAACGGGTACAGTACGAGCCAGTCGCGTGGCGCCTTACCGCTCAAAAACCCCGGTATGTGCGCGCGATTAAACTCGGCGTCACGGTGCACGCCGAGGGCGTTCCAGGTGGGCAGCAGCTCGGCGATCACTGTCGTGCGGCGCAGCTCACGCAGGGCGTGCTGCAAGTCTTTGGCGCTATCGCCGTGCAGCCAGACCATGAGGTCGGCGTCGGCGCGCAGGCCCGACACGTCGTACCAACCCCGCAGTGTCACGCGCGCACGGCCTGCGCTGTCGGCGGAGGCGCCGGGCCGTGCAGTATCCGCATCTGGACCGGTGACCCGGTCGACGGCCTGTTGCAGCTCGGCGGCGAGCGCTGCCCGATCTGGGCGTGCGGCGGCCCCGTGCTGCGCGGCAGCCCGTGCGAGAGCTGGGTCGCGGCGAAACACCGCCCAGAGCGTAAACCCGGCGGGGCTGTTGTCGCCCGGTACCGGGGTCGCGTCAGTGGATCCAGCTGACAGGTCCGTGGATATGGCGGGAGTGGTCATGGGAGCTCCTTAGTGGACGTTGGGGTTGGTGTAGTCGAGTGGGCGTGGGTGTGAGCGTGAGAGACGTTGCGCGCCACGGCTCGGGCGTGCGGTATGACGCTCGCGAGCCCGGTGCCGGCGTAGGCCTCACCTGTGCACCGAAGCCCCGGCGGTAGCGCGCACGGCCGGGCGCTCGCGGGGATGCGCCAGCGGGCACGAGCGTGCGACACCAGCTGCGCCTGGTCGAGTTCAACGCCCAAGACGGCGGCGGCATCGCGCAGTGCGAGCGCTGCTGCAGTTTCGTCGTCGAGGCCGCTCGTAGCAGGCGGCACGTCTCGGGATCCGTAGGACAGCCGCAGCACGTGCCGCCCGGTGGGCGTTATCTCGCGTAGCCACGGCCACTTTGCTGTCGCGTGTGTGAGTGCCTTCGCGGCGATGCGCGGGTGCGGCTGCCGGATCAGTGCGCCCGTGCCGCGTGGGCCGGGGCGATCGGCTGTGCCGTTCAGGGCCGCCGAATCGACCACGAGCGTGACGGTTTCAACGCACGTTTCGGCGGTGAAGTCGGCGGTGAAGTCGGCGCCGCCGGGTTTGAGGTGTGCCGTGAGGTGTGCCGTGAGGTGTGCAATGACGGCGGGCGGCACGGCCAGGATCACGGTGTGTGCGACGCACTCGCCCCCCGTCCACTGCACACGCCACCGGGGCTGTGGTCCGGCGGCGCTCGGCTGATCCGGAGCTGGTTCGTACTCGGGTGCCGCAGCGGCCGCGGGCGGCAGCGCGGTGAGCCCCGTCACCTCGCTGTTCGTGCGCAGCGCGACGCCGCGGTCACTCAGATCGGTCTCGAGCCGCGTCACGAGCTGGCTGAGCCCGCCCACAAAGCTTGCGACCGCGCCACCCGCGGCGAGGCTCGCGCGCCTCACCTCGCGGGCGGCGCGCACGAGGGATCCGGTGCGCGCATAGGCCCGGGCGAGATCGTGCTGGGCGTCAAACGGCAGCTTCTCTGGCGCCGCGGAGTAGACGCCCTCGACGACCGGGGCGACGAACGCCGTCGTTGCACGCGCGCCGATGCGGGCACGCGCGACGTCGGCGACGGAGGCGCCCGGGGCGTGCTTCGTGCGCGGGCGCCACGGCTCGGTCGCGACCCACAGCGCGGTGGGCAGGCCGATTGCACCGCGGTTGCGCAGCGGCCGCGTCGGGACGCCGAGCGCCCCCGATGCGGGCAGCGGGTGCGCCGCCGCTGCGGTCACGACCCACGCCGAAGCCGCGGCCGGGCGCGTGACGGCCTCGCCCATACCCAGCTCGTGCGCAAGCGCCAGCACCGAGCCGTCACGGGTGGCGAAGGCCTCGGCCCCGAGCTCAACGGGGAGCCCCGCTAGCCTCGTGCGCTGCACTCTGCCGCCCAGCGTGCGGCCCGCCTCAATGAGGCAGACACCGAGCCCAGCCGCGCTCAAGTCACGGGCGGTGACGAGCCCGGCGACACCACCCCCGATGACGACCGCATCGTAGGCCTGCGTATGGGAGGGGTGTGCGTGGGCGGGGTGCGCGTGGGCGGGGTGCGCGTGGGCGGGGTGCGCGTGGGCGGGGTGCGCGTGGGCGGGGTGCGCGT
>NZ_JBTJEP020000008.1:50317-85426 GCF_054456635.2 Leucobacter faecis | reverse complement strand
GTGCGCGTGGGCGGGGTGCGCGTGGGCGGGGTGCGCGTGGGCGGGGTGCGCGTGGGCGGGGTGCGCGTGGGCGGGGTGCGCCGCTGGCGAATCGTGCATGATGCGGGTGACTACCGTTGGTCGCTGTGAACGCGTTCGACGATGCCGGTGAGCCTGGCCGGATCGGTGTCTGGCGGCACGCCGTGACCCAGGTTAACGATGTGCGCGGGCGCGGCGGCACCGCGCGCAAGCACGTCATCGACGTGTGCATCGAGTACGCGTTGGGGTGCCTGCAGGTAGGCGGGGTCAATGTTGCCCTGCAGTGCGAAACGGCCGCCCAGTCGCGAGTTGGCCTCGTCGAGCGGTGTGCGCCAGTCGACGCCAATGGCGTGACCGGCCGTATCGGCGAGCGCCTCGAGCAGGTGACCAGAGCCCACTGCGAAGTGGATTGTTGGGATGGGGAGGGGCTTCGCCGAGTATCCCTCACGGGTCTGGTCGCGATAGGTCATCGCGCTTACTCCGGCCAGGGTGCGCTGGGAGGCCGGCGCAACGTGCGTGCGATAGTCGTCCACCGAGAGCGTGCCCGCCCACGAGTCGAACAGCTGCACGGCGCTCGCGCCCGCCCGCACTTGTGCTTCAAGAAACGCGCCGCTCAGGTCTGCGGCCCACTCGGTGAGCTCGGCCCAGGCGACCGGGTCTTGGTGCATCAGCGCCCGAGCGCGCAGGTGATCGCGCGACGGCCCCCCTTCGACCAGGTAAGCGGCGAGCGTGAAGGGGGCGCCCGCGAACCCAATGAGTGGGGTGCTGCCGAGCTCACGCGTCGTGAGCTGCACGGCCTCGGAAATGGGACCGAGTTGTTCGCGCAGCCGTTCGACCGGGTGTTCGCGGCGCAGCCTCGCGATGTCAGACGCGGTACGGGCGGGGGCCGAAAAGACCGGCCCGCGCCCCGGCACCAGTTCGACGGGCACACCGGCGAGCGACAGCGGCACGATGATGTCGCTGAAGAACACTGCGGCGTCAACGCCGTGGCGGCGCACGGGCTGGCAGGTGATCTCGGTGGCGAGATCGGGGGTCAGGCAACACTCGATCATGTCGCGGCCTGCTCGCAGCGCCCGGTACTCGGGCAATGACCGGCCAGCCTGCCGCATGAACCACACGGGGGTCACATCAACGCGTTCGCCCTGTGTTGCGCGCACGAGCGGGGCGGCCGTTGTGCGGCCGTCCACGAGGGGGTGGGTGGGGGTAAGCTCATTCATCAGATGAAATGCTAGCTTATTCATCTGATGAACTTTTCACTCGTGCACACCAACCTCTCAGGCCCGGTGGAACCGATGCAATCGGGGCTGTCGTGTCTGTCACTCGACCACAAAAAAGCGACCCTCGCGTTACTTGAGCGCGTCGAACGCTACACCCCCGAACTCACCTCGGCGCTCGAACGCACCGCCGGTGGCGCGGTCGTTCTCGCCACCTGCAACCGGTTCGAGGCGTACTTCGATGCCCCGCCAGGCACGACCTCCCTCGTGCTGCGCACAATCTCAGAAATCACAGGGATCCCTGAACCCGAGCTTGCGCAAGCTGCGCAAATACGCCACGGATCTGACGCCGCCGGGCACCTCTTCTCCGTTTCGAGCGGGCTCGAATCACTCGTCGTCGGCGAAGGTGAGATCAGCGGCCAGGTGCGCCGCGCCTTCACAGCTGCACGCCACGCGGGCGCCACGACCGCTGACCTCGAACGACTGTTTCAACAGGCCGCCCGCGTCTCGCGCAAGGTGAAGGCGCGCACCCGCGTGCAAACCCGGGGCCGCTCACTCGTGCGCCTCGCTCTACTGCTCGCCGAAAGTCGCATCGGCGACTGGGGCACGACACGCGTGCTGCTCGTTGGCACTGGCGCGTACGCCGCCGTAACACTCGCGGCGCTACACGATCGAGGCGCCACAAACGTGGCTGTGCACTCACCCTCGGGTCGCGCCGAGGCATTCGCGGCCACCCGCAACGTGCGCCCCGTAAGCGGCGCTCATCTCGATGCCGAACTCGCGATCGCAGATGTCGTTATTGCCTGCAGCGCCGCACAAGACCCGCTATTGGACGCCGAGATCATCTCGCGCACTGTCACGGCCGCCGCAAGCCCGTTTTGTGGCCGCTTTACTGGCCGGCCAGCCGTGGCATCTCGCCCCAAACCACGACTGCTGATAGATCTCGGGGTGCCGCGCAACATAGCACCCCCGGCCGCGCAGGTCGCGGGCATCGAGCTGCTCGATCTTGAGGTGATTGCTGCGCACGCCAGCGTCGAAGAGCTCAGCGCCGAGGCTGAGGCCCGCCAGATCACACTGGACGCGGCGCGCGAGTTTGCCGAGACCGGGGCAGAACTCGCAGCAGTGCCCGCCGTCTTGTACCTGCGCGACTATGTGCATGGCGTACTCGAAGCCGAGCTCGAACGCGCCACTCGCGCGAGGCGCGCACGCACCGCGTCACAAGCGGACGCCGAGCCCACCGCAGCTGCTGTGCAGGCTGCGCTCAAGCACTTCGCTGGCCGACTACTCCACGAACCGACCGTGCGCATACGCGCCCTCGGCAGGGCCGGGCACGCCTCCGAGGCCGTAGCCGCAGCGCACACCCTGTTCGGGCCCGTCGTCTCCATGCCGGGCACGGGGTCAGACGGCGGGCGCCCGGCCGCACCACTCAGCGCATCGCCACCCCTTCGCGCCAGTACCCCATGAATGCGACGCGGCTGCGGTGCACCCCCAGGTCACGCACGAGGTGACGGCGCAGCCGCGTCACCATGCCGCTCTCCCCCGCGATCCAGAAGTATCGCTCTGCCAACGCCGCGCCGGGTTGCGACGGGTTGGAGTGCGCGGCGCCCGTGTACGCAGCCGCTGGCGGGGCAGCGTTGAGCGGCTCCCCCAGCGCCGAGTACTCGGGCGTCTCCCACACCAGCTCGCCGCTGGATAGACCCGCGCCCGGCACCTGCGCTGTGCTGGGCTTTCGCGCTTCGTACGGAGCACCGAGACCGCTGAGCACTCGCGGCACGAGCATCTCACCCGGGGCCGCGCTCTGCCGGCTGAGCCAGTGCACCCGCACTCCTCGAGGGGCCTGAATCGATAGCGTTGCGCCTGGCCCGGGCAACTCAATGAACGCGTCACCCGTGAGATCCGGCGCGGCGTCTTCGAGGATGCGCGCGATCGCGGGCGCCGCGGTCTCATCACCGGCGAGCAGCACCCGCGTGGCGTCTCCTGGCGCGAACTCGATGCCTCCCCCATCAAATCTGCCCCTACGCGGGCCCACGAGTAACACCTCATCGCCGGGCGCAGCGCTGCTCGCCCACAGCGCGGCCGGGCCGGCGCCACTCGAGCCAGCGCCTCCCGATCCAGCGCCTCCCGACTCAGCCTCGGCCAAGTCAGCCCCGGCGGGGGCTGTGTGCAACACGAAATCAACAATCACCTCGGTGCCCTGCTCACCGGTTCGCAGATCACGAATCGAGTAGGTGCGCATGGCACCCCGCTCGTGTTCGGGGAGAGCCAGCCAATCGGCATACCAGTTCTGCCCGTCACCGAGCTCTGGCAAGCCGCCACCGAGCGGTGGAAACAACACTTTGATGCGCTGGTCAAACGTGTGCCCGGGCGTGCCAAAGGAGGCGAGCTGCGGGCCCCGAAAAGCGATGCGCGCATAGGTCGGGCAGGGGCGCCAGATCCGCGCCACGCGTGCCCTGGCGACCACGGTGGCTGGCTCGAGCACGGCTGGCTCGAGCGCGGATGCTTCGAAGTTCATAGTGTCTCTCTTCTATCTCGAATGCTGTCGTGAATGCTGTCGCGAATGCTGTCGCGAACTCTGTCGCAAATGCTGTCGTGAATGCTGTCGCAACTGCTGTCGCAACTGCTGTTGTGTCATGTGTGGTGCCGACCCAGTGGCACCACGATGGGCGATCCGGCCACCGGATCAGTGATGATTTCGGCCCGCAACCCGATCACCTCGCGCACGTAATCACGCGTGACGACCTCGCGTGGCTCGCCCACCGAGTGGATCTGGCCGTCGACAACCGCGACGAGCCGATCGGCGTAGCGCGCCGCGAGGTTGAGGTCGTGCAGCACCATGACGACGGTGGTGCCGCGGGCCCGATTAATGTCGGTGAGCAGGTCGAGCACCTCGACCTGGTGCGCGATGTCGAGGTAGGTGGTGGGCTCATCGAGCAGCAGTATGCTCGGCTCTTGCGCGAGCGCCATGGCGAGCCAGACACGTTGCCGCTGCCCGCCCGACAGCTCGTCAACCGGTCGGTCTGCGAGCTGCGCCACCCCCGTCAGGGCAAGCGCCTCTCGCACGGCTGCCTCGTCGCCCTCGCCCCACCGTCGCACAAGGCTCAGGTGCGGGTGCCGGCCGCGACGCACCAGGTCGCGGGCGCTCACCCCCTCGGGCACGATCGGGCTCTGCGGCAGCAACCCAATCACACGGGCAACGGCCTTCGCGGGGCTGCGGTGCAGCACATCACCGTCGAGCAGCACCTGCCCGCTCGACGGCGCTAGCACCCGCGCCAGGGTGCGCAGAAGCGTTGACTTACCGCAGCCATTCGCCCCGACGATCGCGGTGATCACGCCAGGTTCGACGGCATATTCAAGCTCACGCAACACGGGTGCACCGCCGTAGGTCACGGTCAGTGCGTGCGCCGCGAGGGAGTGGCCCCGCGCCTGAGCGACTGTACGATTCACGTTGCCTGCCTTCTGTCAGGGTTGAGGGCGGCCGGTTGGCTCGCCTGGCCTCGCTCGCTGAGCGAGCCCCGGTTACTGCGTTTGTGGCGTTGCGCCGGGGATCCGGATCGAAGGCGCCCCGCGCCCAGCAGCAGCAAGATGAGCGCCGGAGCGCCTACTGCCCCGGTGATCACGCCCACCGGATACCGGTGGGCGAAAAGCAGCTGCCCCGCGAGGTCGCCCCAGAGCACGAGCGCGGCTCCCACGAGCGCGGCGCTATACAGCGGCGCCGGCCCGCGACCGTGCAGCCTGGCGGCCACAGGACCGGCCAGGAACGCGACGAACGAGATAGGACCAGCCGCCGCCGTGGCCGCGGCAAGCAACACCACCGCCACCGCCATGAGCGCCCACCGGGCAGCAGCGGGGCGCATGCCGAGGCCAGCCGCAAGGTCATCCCCCAGCTGCAGCACCCCGAGCGTGCGAGAGCTCAGCAGCAGCACGGGCACCACCACGCCACACGTAACGGCAAGCGGTGCAATCGCCTCCCACGTTGCCCCGTTAAGGCTGCCAGCCAGCCACTGCATGGCGCCCTGCATGTCCCATGACGAAGCGCGCGACAGAATCAGCGCGAGCAGACTCTTCAAGATCGCGGCCGCGCCAATACCGATGAGGATCATGCGGGCCGTGGCGGCGCCGGGCCCCGCCGCGAGCCAGGTAATGAGCGCGGCTGTGACGAAGGCACCTCCGAGTGCCAACAGTGACACGGTGCCGCCCTGCGCGCCGAGCACGACGATGCCAAAGGCCGCCGCCGTACCAGCACCGGCGCTAATGCCGATGACGTCGGGTGAGGCGAGCGGGTTGCGCAACAGCGATTGAAACACGGCACCCGCAAGGCCAAATGCCGCGCCAGCGAGCAGTCCGAGTACGGCGCGCGGCAGGCGCAGCTCTTGCACGGTGAACACGGCCTCACCGCTGCCGCCGAGTGCCCGCACAACTTCGGCGAGGGGCACCGGAGTCGTGCCGAGCGCCAGCGTCGCCGCGAACCCCGCCGCGCAAACGATGGCGAGCACGAGGGCCACGCCCCGGTTCATCGCACACTCCCGGATCGCTTGCGCACGATCCAGATCAGCACGGGGGCACCCATGATCGCCGTCACAATGCCCGCCTCAACCTCGCCCGGCGGCATCACCACGCGGCCGAGCACGTCTGCGCTCACGAGCAGCACCGCGCCCGCAACCGCAACCACCGGTACGAGCCGGCGGTGATCCGGCCCGATAAAGAGCCTGCACGCGTGCGGCACGATGAGCCCCACGAACCCGATGGGCCCGGCGAGCGCGGTCGCAAGACCCGCCAGCACAATAGCTCCCGCCGTGATACACAGGCGGCTGCGGCCCAGCCGCTCCCCAAGCCCGGCGGCCAATTCGTCGCCCAGTGCGAGCGCGTTCATGGACCGCGCCAGCGCGTAGGCGGCGATGAGGCCAAGCCCAATGATGGGGGCGCTCCACCGCAGCTGTTCCCAGCTCGCACCGCCCACACCACCGATCTGCCAGGAACGAAACGACTCCATCGCGTCGGGCCGAGGCAAAATGAGCGCGCTCGTCACCGACGCACTCATGGCAGAGATCGCCGCGCCACTCAGCACGATCTTGAGCGGCGACGCCCCGCCCCTACCCACCGCACTCAACACGAACAGCAGCGCGGCAGCGGCAGCGGCTCCGATAATGGCCGCCGCGGTCACCGCGAGGGGCTCACGCGCGCCGATCACCGTGAGGGTCACCACGACAGCAAGCGCAGCGCCGCTTGTGATACCCATCACCCCAGGGTCGGCCAGCGGGTTGCGGGTCACCGCTTGCAACGCGAGACCCGCCACTGCGAGCGCAGCCCCCACCAGCATCGCGAGCCCCGTACGGGGCAGCCGCTGAACGATCGCGGCTTCGCCAATCGTGTCCGTTTGACCGGCGAGCGCACCGCCAATGTCGTCGAGACTCACGCCGCGCGCTCCAATGGTCACCGACGCGAGCGCCGCAATCGCGAGCACGAGTACCGCGACGGCCACCGACACCGCCGTGGTGCGAATCGCGGCAGCGGTCATTAGATGCCAGCGGCGAGCGCGTCGAAGTAGCGCTCGATGCCCCAGCCAATCGAGAGCGGTGAGGGGTTCGCCGACGCAGCAAGCGGTGTTGCGTCGGGCAGCACCGCGATATGCCCGGCCTGCACCGCCGGAATCTGCGACAGCAGCGGGTCAGCTTGGAGCTTCGCAACGAGGTCGCCCTCCGGGTCACCGTACGTCACGAGCACGTCGACGTCAGAGAGCCGATCGGCCTGTTCGGCACTAATCTCGGCGTAGAAGCTGCGTGATTTGGCTGACTCTTCGGTGACCACCTCGGGCATGGGCAGCCCGCGCTCGGCGAGAAACCCGGGGCGCGTGTCGTGCGACGTGTAGAACCCGATCTTGCTGAGATCGGCGGGGTCGAGGTATGAGAACAAGAACTTGGTGTCACGCATCTCAGAGTGCTTCGCAAGCGCCGATTCAACGTTTGCGTCGATGTCGGCGATTAGTTGCGCTCCCTCGTCTGGCATGCCGAGCGCTTGCGCATTGAGTTCGATCATCTGCTCGACCGACGTGCCCCACGCCACGTCGGGGTAGGCCACGACGGGCGCGATTTTCGAGAGTGTGTTGTATTCCTCTTGGGTGAGGCCCGAGTACGCAGCCAGAATCACGTCGGGGTCGGTCGCGGCGACGGCTTCGAAATCGATTCCGTCGGTCTCATCGAACAAGACCGGGGTCTCGGCCCCCAGCTCGTCAAGCTTGGTCTCGACCCACGGCAGCACACCGTCTGCATCGTCATCGCCCCACGTGGCCTTGCTCATACCCACCGGCACAATGCCCAGCGCGAGCGGTACCTCGTGGTTGGCCCATGCGACGGTTGCCACGCGCTCGGGCTTTTCTGAGACAGTCGTCTGCCCCAGCGCGTGCTCGATGACGACGGGGTACCCGTCACCCGCGGCAGCGGCGTCGGCCGCGCCGCCCTCGCCTGTTCCGCTCGAACAGCTTGCGAGCGGTACGGCAAGCACGAGTGCAGCGGTGAGGGCAAGGAGGCGTGAGGCGCGCATGGCGCTCCCTTCGGTTGGCTAATCATCGATTTTGCGCACATCAAAAGTTCATCTGATGTTACAGCGAGTTAGCCTACCCTAACATTCATCGGATGATGCGTTTCAGGTGCAAAAAATCCCCGTGCACACGCTGTTACACGGGGATCTCTGGAAGGCGACGGCGCGGGCCGTCAGTCACGGTAATCGACAGGTCGAGCTACGGGTATTCCTGCAGGCTCAGCCCGTACGCGCGCAGTGTGAACCGGGCACCGCTGGGCCTGGTGAGTTCAAGCTCACGCTCGCGCAGCCGCTCAAACCCCATGCGCTCATACAGTCGGCACGCACCCGCCATCTCATTCGTCGTATTGAGCACGAGGCGAGACGCACCGCGCGAGCGCGCCGTCTCAATCGCGTGCCGCATCAAGAGCGCACCGATACCGCGCCCGCGGGCCGCATGTGACACGGCGAGCAGCCGCACGTCGCACTCACCCACCGCGGCAACATCGCTCAGCACGCGCCCCGGCTCGGGTAGCGTCACCGTGCCACACAGCGCACCGGTCGCGTCATCGACGGCAACCCACACCTGCGCCGCCTCGGCGCGCGCAGCAACGTCTTCGATCTCAGCAAGATACTCGGCAGGCTGGCCCGGGTAATCCTGCTCGTAGGCGCGGCGGGCGAGCGCACCCACTTCACCGGTCTCTTCGCTCCGGATCAGCCTGAGCGTGACCCCCGCATCACGTTTTGGGGCGGCGCGAGCTGAAGCCGTGTCGAACTGGTGAACCTCTGAAACGATCGCCTGGTTCACGGGCGGGGTGCGCCCGGAACCGTGAAGTCTGGCTGACCGTCGGCACGCGCAGGCAGCGGCCGCCCATCAGCAAACGTCGGCCACGGCAGCAGTGGTGCTCCTGACTGCGACGCGGGCTGCGACGCGGACTGCGACGCGGGGTAACCCTGCTGCGGGTACCCCTGCTGACCGTAACCCTGCTGTGCGCGGTAGGGCTGCGGGGTGACGTAGGGCTGTTGCGTGGGGTAGGGCTGCTGTGCCTGCTGCGCCCGGGCTGCGCGCGCGGCGTCACGATCCTGCGCGCCATACGACCACCGCAGCAGAAGTGTGATCGACAGGCCCAGCGCCGTAAGAATCAAGAGCGCGGTCGCGATCTTCCAGTAGATGTCGGGGATCACAAGATCGAACGCTTCAATACCAACCGGGGCGGTAAACAAAATGCCCGCCAGCACCGCCAGCACACTGGTAATAAACGCGAAGCGCGTGACGACCGCGGGCAACCTATCACCGGTCTTGAGCAGCAGCTGGCAGCACACGATCACGAGCCGCGTGACCAGAATGACGAACACCGACTTCCAGAAGATCTCAAACATGAGCCCAAAAGAGGCATACGGCGTCATCCAGATAACGATGAGCAGCAGGCCCAGAATGTATGCATTAGCGATCAGTGCGACGGGCGCATACCACTCAGATTTCTGGCCGCGACGCGTGTCGAGCGCCGTAAACAACACGAACACGGCAAACAACGCGAACGTAGAGAAGACGCGCTCAAACTTGCCCTCGAAATCGCCGATGAACAGCAACGAAATTGACGCAATCGTAAGCCCCGCGAGCAACGCGATACTGACTTTGAGAAACGTACTCAGGCGAGGGCCATCGTGAACCTTGCCGCGCTTGGCGGGCTTCGCTGGTTTCGTGGGAGCTGCAGGCTGCTGCGCCTGAGGCTGCGCTTGAGGCTGTGCGGGCGCCTGCGCCTGGTGCTGGCCGCTCGACGAAGTCTGCACCGGTGGCTCGTGGCGCGCGTTTGTGTCACTCATGTCTTCTAGTTTCGCGCGTTCTGCTGTGATTATCTACCGCGCGTCAGCCTGCGGTGTGGGGGCGCCTCGGCGGGGTAGACTGTTCGGGTACCTTTCGGCCCAAATTTTGGTGCCGATCCTACAGAGCGATTAACGGAGCACCCCGAGCGTGACTGACATCGACGAGGCCGTAACCGGCCCCCGCCCCGACACTGTTGCAGATGCCATTGCAACGCCTGAGAAAGAGCAGCCGTTCGAATCGCTGGGCCTCAAGCCCAACGAGTACGAACAGATCAAGGAGATCCTTGGTCGTCGCCCCACGTCGGGCGAGCTCGCGATGTACTCGGTGATGTGGTCCGAGCACTGCTCGTACAAGTCGTCGAAGCCCTACCTGCGCCAGTTCGGCCAGAAGGTGAACGACAAGATGAAGGAGCGGCTGCTCGTCGGCATGGGCGAGAACGCCGGCGTCGTCGACATCGGTGAGGGCTGGGCCGTCACGTTCAAGGTCGAGAGCCACAACAGCCCCTCGTACATCGAGCCCTTCCAGGGCGCCGCCACTGGTGTGGGCGGCATCATCCGCGACATCATTTCGATGGGCGCGCGTCCCGTTGCCGTGATGGATCAGCTGCGCTTTGGTGCGATTGATCACCCCGACACGCACCGCGTCGTGCACGGCGTCGTCGCCGGCATCTCGTCGTACGCCAACTGCCTCGGCCTACCCAACATCGGTGGCGAGACGGTCTTCGACGCAAACTATCAGGGCAACCCCCTCGTCAACGCCCTCGGCGTGGGCGTGCTGCGCCACGAAGACCTGCACACCGCTAACGCGTCGGGCCTGGGCAACAAGGTCGTGCTCTTTGGCGCTCGCACCGGCGCCGACGGCATCGGTGGTGCCTCGGTCCTCTCTTCGAGCAGCTTCGAAGAAGACGGCCCGTCGAAGCGCCCCGCCGTACAGGTGGGCGATCCCTTCGCCGAGAAGGTACTCATCGAGTGCTGCCTCGAAATGTTCCACGGCGACCTCGTTGAGGGTATTCAGGATCTCGGCGCGGCCGGCATCTCGTGTGCCACGAGCGAGCTGGCAGCTAACGGCGACGGCGGCATGTTCGTCTCGCTCGACAGCGTGCTGCTGCGCGATCCGTCGCTCACCGCTGAGGAGATCCTCATGTCGGAGAGCCAGGAGCGCATGATGGCGATCGTGAAGCCCGAGAAGCTCGATGCGTTCCTCGCCGTCGCCAAGAAGTGGGATGTCGAGACGAGTGTGCTCGGCGAGGTCACCGACACCAACCGCCTCATCATCAACTGGCGCGGCGAAGAGATCGTCAACGTCGACCCATCGACCGTTGCCGTCGACGGCCCCGTCTACGACCGTCCCGTGGCATACCCCACGTGGATGGATGAGCTGCAGGCCTCGGGCGTACGCGCTTCGGGCCTCGCCCGCGCCATCTCGGGTGACCAGCTGCGCGAGCAGCTGATCCAGGTCGCTGCGTCGCCCAACCAGGCAGACGTGTCGTGGGTGACCAACCAGTACGACAAGTATGTGCTCGGCAACACGGCACTCTCGTTCCCCGATGCTGCGGGCATGATCCGCGTGGATGAAGAGAGCGGCCTCGGCATCGCGATCTCGACCGACGCAAACGGTCGCTACAGCTACCTGGACCCGTACGTCGGCGCACAGCTTGCGCTCGCCGAGTCGTACCGCAACGTCGCCACCACTGGCGCCGTGCCCACCGCGATCACCGACTGCCTCAACTTCGGCAGCCCCGAGGACCCCGAGGTGATGTGGCAGTTCTCGCGCACCGTCGAGGGCCTGTCTGACGCGTGCCTCGAGCTCGAGGTGCCCGTCACCGGCGGCAACGTCTCGATGTACAACCAGACCGGTGACACGGCGATCTACCCGACCCCCGTGGTCGGCGTCATGGGCATCATCGACAATGTCGCGCGCCGCGTGCCTTCGGGCTGGCAAGACGAGGGCGAGCATCTCTACCTGCTCGGTGTCACCCGCGACGAACTCGACGGCTCGGCCTGGGCAGAGACGATCCACGAGCACTTGGGCGGCACACCGCCGGTCGCCGATCTGCCTGCTGAGCGTAAGCTCGCTGAGCTGCTGCACGCGGCTTCGCAGGGCGGCATTCTCTCGGGTGCGGTCGACCTGTCTGAGGGTGGCCTCGCACAGGCTCTCGCCGACGGTGCGCTGCGCTTCGGTGTGGGCGCCCGCGTCTGGATCGATGAGATCATCTCGCGCGACGGTGTCGACGAGACCGCGGCGATGTTCTCTGAGTCGCAGGCCCGCGTGCTCGTGGCCGTGCCGCACGAGGAGGACGTGAAGTTCCGCGGCCTGTGCGAGGGGCGCGACTACCCCGTGCTGCGCATCGGCGTGACCGACGGCCTGGGCGAGAACGCGGCCATCGAAGTGCAGGATCGCTTCACGCTGCCGCTTACTGAGCTCAGCGCCGCCACGCGCGCGACGCTTCCGTCACGCTTCGGCCCCGTCGTGGGCGAGTAACAAAGCGCATCACAAGTACGCCCCCTTCGGGTTCGAAGGGGGCGTTCTTGCGTGTTGGCCCGTGGTTTTGAGCTTGACGATCGCTACTTACTGGCCGCGAGCAGCTCGCGCACGCGCTCTAGCACGCGCGTGTGCAACTCACCAGCGGCGAGCGACGCGTCAAGCACGAGATAACGACCAGGATCAGTGCGCGCAAGCGCCAGAAACCCGGCCCGCACCGCAGCGTGAAACTCCACGGCCTCGGCCTCGAGCCGGTCGGCGGCCCCGCCGCGCGCAGCGCGCCTGGCCGCCGCAAGCTCGGTGCTCGCGTCGAGCAGCACCGTGAGATGCGGCCAGAGCCCGCCGGTCGCCCACTCGCTGATGCCGCGCACCTCAGCGACGTCGAGCACGCGGCCCGCGCCCTGGTAGGCCAGCGAAGAGTCGATGTAACGATCCTGAACGACAACCGCGCCGCGGTCGAGCGCCGGGCGCACCAGCTTCGCAATGTGCTGCGCGCGATCGGCGGCGTAGAGCAGCGCTTCGGCGCGAGCATCAACCGCGCCGATCTCGTCACCGCCGTGCAGCAGAAGCTCGCGCACGCGCGCGCCGAGCGGCGTACCCCCCGGTTCGCGGGTGCGCACGACCTCGCGGCCGCGCGCTTCAAGCCAGGTAGCGAGCAGCTCTGACTGCGTGGTCTTACCCGCGCCGTCGCCCCCCTCAAACGTGATGAAGAGGCCGGGCTCCGTCACACTGCTCACTCTGCCGCCGTCGCCGCAGCGGCAGCAGCTTCAGCAGCTTCAGCGGCTTTCTTCGCGGCGTTCGCCTTGCGCGTCTCGGCGGCCTTCTTTGCTGCTGCTGAACGTGCGGGGTCGACTGTTTTGGCTGCCGCGGTCTTGCTCGCAGCTTTCTTCGCGGCGGGCTTCTTGGCGGGTGCCTTCTTCGCCGCAGCCTTCTTGGCCGGGGCTTTCTTCTTCGCCGGCCCCTTAGCGCGCTTAATCGCGAGTAGTTCCACGGCGCGCTCAAAGGTCAGGTCTTCGACGCTATCGCCGCGCGGCACGGTAGCGTTGGTCTCGCCGTCGGTGACGTACGGGCCGAAGCGGCCGTCTTTCACCTTGACAGGCTTGCCGCTCACCGGGTCTGCGTCAAACTCCTTGAGCGCGCTCGCTGCTTTGCGCCCGCCGTACTTGGGCTGCGCAAACAGCTCCTGCGCGCCGGCGAGATCGATCGTAAAGATGGCGTCTTCGCTGGCGAGCGAACGCGAGTCGGTACCCTTCTTAATGTAGGCACCGTAGCGGCCGTTCTGCGCCGTGATCTCGGCACCCGACTCTGCGTCGACCCCCACCACGCGCGGCAGATCGAGCAGCGCTACAGCGGTCTCGAGTTCAACCGTCGCCGGGTCCATGCTCTTGAACAGTGAAGCGGTGCGCGCCTTCTGCCCCTTGGGAAGCTCTTCGCCCTCTTCGAGCAGCTCGGTGACGTACGGGCCAAAGCGACCGTTTTTAGCGGCGATGCGCTTACCCGTCACCGGGTGCAGGCCGACGATGCGGTCTTCGAGCGGCTCGGCTTCTGCAAGCTCGTGCGCCCGCGCGGGAGTGAGCTCGTCGGGGGCCAAACCGTCTGGAATATTGACGCTGCGGGGCTTCAGCACGCCCTCTTCGTCGGGCTCGCACTTGTCGTCGAGCACCTCGAGGTAGGGCCCATACTTGCCGTTACGCAGCGAGATCTTGTCGTCGATCTTGATGGTGTTGATGGCGCGTGCATCGATTTCGCCGAGGTTATCGACGACACCGCGCAGGCCCGGGTGAGTATCGCTACCGAAGTAGAACTCGCCGAGCCACTTGCTGCGGTCTGCGTCGCCCGCCGCGATGCGGTCGAGGTCGTTCTCCATTGACGCGGTGAAGTCATAGTCAACGAGCGCCGAGAAGTGTGTCTCGAGCAGGCGCACCACCGAGAAGGCGATCCAGCTGGGCACGAGTGCCTGCCCCTTCTTCGACACGTAACCGCGATCCATGATCGTGCTAATGATCGCCGCATAGGTTGAGGGGCGTCCGATGCCGAGCTCTTCGAGCCGCTTCGTGAGGCTCGCCTCGGTGTAGCGCGGCGGCGGGCTCGTCTCGTGCCCCTTCGCCTCGGTGTCGGTGACGTCTAACTTCTCACCCTGCGTGAGCTGCGGCAGGGTCACATTCTGCTCGGAGTCGCCGCGCTTCTCGTCGCGTCCCTCCTCGTATGCGAGCAAGAACCCGGGGAACGTGATGACGGTGCCACTCGCGGTGAACTCGGCGCGCGTGGCCGCGTCGCGGCCAGCTTCGGTGACGCTCACGGCCAGGGTAACCGTGTCGGTCGAACCCTTCGCGTCAGACATCTGGCTCGCAACCGTGCGCTTCCAGATCAGCTCGTACAGCGCGTACTCGCCCTGTGTGAGCTTGCCTTTAAGCGAACTTGGGCGCTCAAACACGTCGCCCGCGGGGCGAATTGCTTCGTGAGCCTCTTGCGCACCCTTCGACTTGCCGGTGTAGACGCGCGGCTTCTCGGGAATCGTATCGGCGCCATACAGCTGCGCGGCCTGTGACCGGGCGGCCGTGATCGCCTGCTTCGACAGCATCGGCGAGTCCGTACGCATATACGTGATGTGACCGTTCTCGTACAGCGACTGCGCGTACGACATGGTCTGCCGCGAGCTGTAGCGCAGCTTACGCGACGCCTCCTGCTGCAGCGTCGACGTGGTGAAGGGAGCCGCCGGGCGCCGCGTGTGCGGCTTCGTCTCGATCGACACGACATCTGCCTGTGTGCCCTGCGCGCACAGCTGCGCGAGGCCCTGGGCGCGCTGCTTCTCGAGCAGGATCACGCCCGCCGTCGCCGACTTGGCCTTGAGCGCGCCGTCATCGCCGAAATCACTACCTGTGGCGACGCGCTGCGCGTCGAGCCGCACGAGGCGTGCCGCGAACTGGGTGGCGTTTGCGGGGGTAAAGGTAGCCGAGAGCGACCAGTACTCGGCCGCGTTGAACGCCTGCCGCTCACGCTCGCGATCAACTACGAGGCGGGTCGCCGCCGACTGTACGCGGCCGGCCGAGAGCTTGGGGGCAACCTTGCGCCACAGCACCGGTGAGATGTCATAGCCGTATAGGCGGTCAAGGATGCGCCTGGTTTCTTGCGCGTCGACGAGCGCAATGTCGAGGTCGCGCGTGTTGCGGCTCGCCTCGTCGATTGCCTCACGGGTGATCTCGTGGAACACCATGCGCTTGACGGGCACCTTGGGCTTCAGCACCTCAAGCAGGTGCCACGCGATGGCCTCGCCCTCGCGGTCCTCATCAGTTGCGAGCAATACTTCATTCGCATCTTTCAGAGCTCGCTTGAGTTCGGCGACGGTCTTCTTCTTGTTGTCGTTGACCGCGTAGTAGGGGGCGAAGCCGTTATCGACGTCTACCGCGAACTTGCCAAACGGTCCCTTCTTGAGATCTGCGGGCAGCTGCGACGGTTCAGCGAGGTCACGAATGTGCCCGACCGATGCGATGACTTCATAGTCGGGGCCCAGGTATTCGCCGATCTTCTTCGCCTTGGTCGGCGACTCGACGATCACGAGCTTCTTCGTGCCCTTCACGGGTCTCCTTCGTACGTACCTCATTCGTGACACCGTCAGGGGTCTGACCGATGCGTCTGCAACTGCTTATGCACCGCCACGATACACATATCATCCCGAGAATCCGCACGCGGCTCAGGCCTCTCCATTATGACCCCATCTGCGGGTTTGAGTTACGGCGGCCCTATAAAGACGAACGGATTGAGGTCTGGAAACGAGTTTTCTGGGCGCGTCGAGAGCGTGAAGTGGGTGTGCGGGCCCGATGTACAGCCGCTCATACCGGCGGCCGCCACCGGCTGGCCCGCGGCCACCCGTGCTCCCACCGTGAGCCCCAACCCGCGCACTGACCCAGCGGCAATGTGATTGTGCGAACTGAAGATAGTTCTCCCCTCATAGTCGTGACGCATGATGATCGTCTCGTTCGTGCCGCGCCACCAGCCCGGGTTCTCGCGGCATACCTGGGGCATCCCGCCCCCGTCTGGTCCCATCGCGATGACGACGCCGTCGTAGGGGGCAAGTAATTGGGTGCCAACAGGGGCCGCGAGGTCGATCGAGAAACCGTCGTGGAACCCCTGAGCGACGCCACCGCTCGCGGCGGGCCAAGCCCATGCTCCCGCGCCGTACGCTGGCCCTTGGTCCATCACGACACCTCCGGCTCGGGCGCGGGCGGTGACCGCGCCAATCGGGGTGTTGATCGAGAGCTCAATTCGGGCTTCACCGTGCTGTGGCACAAGGTCGCAGCGTTCGACGGTTGCGCCGGCGCTGCGCGCCACCTCCGCCGCCGCGTCACAGGCCTCGCTGTCAAGCCACCCTGTGATCGCGTCGGCGGCGGCGAGCGCCGCCGCATCGGCTGCGCCGGTCACCCGCTGCGCGCTGACGAGGTGGCTGCCCGCCGCCAGCACCGGGAGCCCGAGGCACAGTGCGGCAGCGACGCATCCGACAAGTGCTGGTGCGCTCACGATGTCTCCTTTCGGTGTAGTGGTTCACAAGTAGCGCAGTCCACATAAGGCCAGCTACGCCTCGAGTGACCCCCTGACTCCTACTAACTCGCTAGAACCGTTCAGCTTCATCGGTCACGGCCGCGCAGCCTGTACCGGTAAGCGAGAGAGCAGCGAGGGGGCCACCCACGGGGCTCGCACGCAGGGTGATGCACAGGAGCGCGCCGTCTCGTGCGCGCTCGACGCCTACGCCCGGCCCCGCCGCCGTGACTCGTTCTGCTGCCAGGGTGTCGTCACCTCGCGCTTCGAGACGGGCAATGTCGGCCGCCGCGGCGGCAAGCGTGAGCCTGTTGGTTGCGATGACAATGCCACCGATGACTAGCCCGAGCACAACGAGCACTGCGGGCACGACGACCGCGAACTCTGCTGTTACGGTGCCGTGGTCGTCGCGCCACCGCGCACGCCCGGCGCCCCGCGCACGCTCTGAGCCCCACGCACGCGCTGAGCCCCACGCACGCCCGATGCTGTGCGTTGCTGCTGTGCACTGTGCTCGCATGTGATCACCGCCGCCTCATTTGCCCACTGCCCCCGGCAGGCACCTACCCGGCCGCCCCTAAAGCATCTTCAACGAGCTGCACAAGCATCGCGCGAATCTCGGCCGACCGTAAGATCGCTACGAGTAACCCGGCAAAGGCCACGGCCGCCATGATGACAATCGCGTACTCGGCTGTCACCGCGCCATCGTCGTCGAGGCTGGCACGCGCCACACGTGAATGCAGGCTGGCACGCCCCCGCCCCCACCACGACCGCGCTCGGCGGCGCCTAGGTGTTACGAAGTGGAGCGTGTCACCCTGTGCTGTCACGGGGGTCTCGATGCCGTCGTCGTGCGGTGTCGGCACGAGCTGCAGTCTGGTCTCCATGGGAAGTCTCCCTATTCAATCCAGTGCACGGCCCGGCGGCTGCCGGTGTCACCATGGTGCCCCGTATTAGTCGGTCACGGGGCAGCAAAAACGTATCTGTGGATAGCTGGACCTTTTGGTCCGATTCAGTGGCCTGTGGACGACCTATCAACGAACGGCCAACAAACGGCCAACGACGGCCAACGAACGGCTCGACCCGACGTTTTCACCCGCGCAGCATCGACAGCACGACGGGCACAACCCCCACCAGAATGAACGAGGGCAGCACGCACACCGCGAGCGGAATCAGCACCCGTATGCCGAGCTGCTCGGCCTCGCGCTCAAGCCTTGTGTGGGCGGCCGCGCGTTCGGTCTCGGCTTCTTCGAGGAGCAGCGCTGCAAGCGGCACGCCTGCCTCTCGCGCCGCCCCGATGGTGCGCCTGAGCGGCCCGCTCGCCAGAAACCGATCGAACGGCACCCACTCGACGCCGAACCGGTCGACCACGTCGGCGAGCAGCTTGGGTGCATCGCCCGGGTCGCTGCCGGCACGCACCACGATCCAGGCGAGCTCGCACTCAAGCCCGGCAACGTGGTCGCCCTGTTCAACCTGCCGCTGCAACATACGCGCCCACCCCACTCCGCACGCAAGCAGCACGGCCCCTGCACTCAACAAGACGGCCCCCACTGCGCTCCCCAGAATCGGCGCCGGATCAAACCCCAACAGCAGTCCCAGCAGAAGCGCGAGCGGCGGCAGCGCAGCCACGGTGAGCACGGTGGCTTTGGGGCCGGCCAGGATCACGCTGCGTCGTTCACGCAAACGCTCGAGCGTTGCCAGCGCGTCACTAATGCGAGAGAGGGCAGGACCGAGCGGGGCGCCGCCCGTCACTGCGAGCTGCCAGGCCGCAGCGAGCACGCGCCACTCGGGCCCGTGGCCCTGCGCGAGCGCCCCGGCTGGCGCTTGCCCCGCGATCACTCGGCGCGCGATCCGCTTCGTTTCTGGGCTGCTGCCAGCGTCTTGCTCAAGCAGCTCGAACATGCGCTCGGGGGCAACGCCACCCGCCAAGAGCGTGCCCATCTGCCGGGCGCTGCGTGCAACGTCTTCGCCTGCTCTGGGTTCACTCATGGGGCGCCCTCGCCCCGTGTGCGCTGCGCGGCCCATTCGAGACACCCACTTCGAGCGCACCCGCCGCCCCGAGCCGTAGCTCGCCAATCGCGACGACCCGGTGCCCCCGCACGCCCCGCTCGACGTGCACCACGGCGTGTAGCGCCGACACCGCCTGGCGCGCAAGTGCCTCGGGTGCAAGCCCCGCGAGCGACCCGAGCGCTTCGAGCCTGGCGGGCACATCGGCGAGATTCGAGGCGTGCAGCGTGCCCGCGCCGCCATCGTGCCCCGTATTGAGCGCGGTCAGCAGCGTCACAATCTCGGCGCCGCGGCACTCCCCCAGCACGATCCGATCGGGCCGCATGCGCAGTGCCTCGCGCAGCAGCCGCTCCACCCCGACTTCGCCGACTCCCTCGGCGCTCGCGGGCCTGGCCTCCAGCGCGACCACGTGTGGGTGACGCAACCGCAGCTCGGCCACATCTTCTATCGTCACGATGCGTTCTCCGGCCCCGCAGCGATCAAGCAACGCGGTGAGCAGCGTCGTCTTGCCGCTCGCGGTGCCGCCCGTGATCAAAAAGTTGCGGCGCGTCTCGACGAGACGCGCCAGCTGCCACGCGGTCTCGGCATCACAGAGGCCGCCACGCACGAGCGCCGCAAAATCTGGGGCCGTAAGGCTCGGGATCCGGATCGACACAGCAGCACCCGCCACGCTCACGGGCGGCAGCACCGCGTGCACGCGGATCCCGTCGCCGAGCCGCACATCTGCGCAGGGCTGTAGTTCGTCGAGGTGCCGGCCGCCGGCCGCGATGAGTGCGGTCGCGAGGCCGCGCACCGCCGCGGGGGTCGCCTCCCAGTCAGACACGCGCTCGAGCCGCGCACCGCGATCAAGCCACAGCTCGCCGCGCCCGGCACGCACCTGCACCATAATGTCGCGCAGCTCGGGTTCATCGAGCAGCGGTAACAGCCCGCCGAACGCGCGACGCGCCGCAAGCCCCAGGGCCACGCTGCGCGTGGGCACCGGGGCCACCCGCGACCCGCTGGCCGCCGCTGCGAGCACCGACATAGCACCAGCCAAGCAGTGATCAAGCCCCCGCGGGGGCGCAAAACATAATCTGTGTATAACTCATTGTGTTTCGCTCCCTGACGCCCCCTGTGAGCGGAGTGCTGTCGAAGGTATACGCTGGATTGGTATTCACTAGCATCGCTGGAGCCTGCAAGAGCCCGCGGTGTGCACCACCACATGATCGGATAAGGGCGTCCATGACTGAACAGACCGCAACCATCGAGAGCCACCCCGTGCAGCACGGTGACCACGCAGAGACGTACCCCCCGTCGGCAGCGTTCACGCAGCAGGCCACGGTCAACGATTCGTCGGTGTACCTGCGCGCGGCGCAAGACCCCGAGAACTACTGGGCCGATGAGGCACAGAACCTGCAGTGGACGAATCCGTTCACCGAAATTCTTGACTGGACGAACCCGCCCTTCGCGAAGTGGTTCGCCGACGGCGAGCTGAACGTCTCAGCGAACTGCCTCGACCGGCACGTCGCGGCGGGCCTCGGCGACCGTGTCGCCATTCACTTCGAGGGCGAACCGGGCGACTCCCGCTCCATCACCTATGCAGAGCTCACCCACGAGGTGAAGCGCGCCGCCAACATGCTCACCAGCCTTGGCGTCACCGCGGGCGACCGCGTCGCCATCTACATGCCAATGATTCCCGAGACCGTGGTCGCGATGCTCGCGGTCGCCCGCCTGGGGGCTGCGCACTCCGTCGTGTTTGGCGGGTTCAGTGCCGAGAGCCTGCGCGCCCGCATTGACGACGCCGAGGCGAAGCTCGTGATCACGGCCGACGGCGGTTACCGCAAGAGCCGCGTCTCAGCGCTGAAGCCGACCGTCGACGATGCCCTCGCGCTGCACGACGGCGGCAGCTCTGTCGAAAAGGTGCTCGTCGTCGAGCGCACCAAGAACGACATCACGATGCACGAGGGCCGCGACCTGTGGTGGCATGAAGAGATCACGGCGTTTGACGGCGAGCACGACGCCCAGGGCTTCCCCGCCGAAAACCCGCTGTTCATTCTCTACACCTCAGGCACGACCGGCAAGCCCAAGGGCATTCTGCACACCTCGGGTGGCTACCTCACGCAGGTCGCCACGACGCACCGCAACGTGTTCGATCTGAAGCCCGAGACCGATGTCTACTGGTGCACCGCCGATATCGGCTGGGTCACCGGCCACAGCTATGTCGTCTACGGCCCGCTCGCAAACGCCGCCACGCAGGTGATCTACGAGGGCACCCCCGACACCCCCAACTGGGGCCGCTGGTGGGAGATCATTCAGAAGTACGGTGTCTCGATCTTCTACACCGCCCCCACCGCGATCCGGTCGTTCATGAAACTGGGGCGCGAGCTGCCAGATCAGCACGATCTTTCGAGCGTGCGCGTGCTGGGCTCTGTGGGCGAGCCGATCAACCCCGAGGCTTGGCGCTGGTACCGCGAGGTCATCGGCGCCGGATCAGCTCCCATCGTTGACACGTGGTGGCAGACCGAGACCGGCGCGATTATGATCGCGCCCCTGCCCGGGCTCACGAGCCTGAAGCCCGGCAGTGCGCAGGTGCCGCTGCCCGGTATTGCCGCGACCGTCGTCGATGACGACGGGAACGCGGTCGAGAACGGCCAGGGCGGGCTGCTCGTGATTCAGCGGCCGTGGCCCGCGATGGTGCGCACCATTTGGGGTGACGACCAGCGGTTCATCGACACCTATTGGGAAAAGTTTGGCGACCGCTACTTTGCGGGCGACGGCGCGCGCCTCGACGAAGACGGCGATGTGTGGCTGCTCGGCCGCGTCGATGACGTGATGAACGTGTCGGGGCACAGGCTTTCGACCGCCGAGATCGAGTCAGCGCTCGTCGAGCACGAGTCGGTCGCCGAGGCCGCCGTGATCGGCGCGAGCGACGAGACAACAGGCCAGGCCGTCGTCGCGTACTGCGTGCTGAAGGCGCAGCAGACCGCGCTGAATGATGAGAACGCCGAGGTCGAGCTGAAGAAGCACGTCGCCGCGCACATCGGCGCGATCGCGCGCCCCCGCAACGTGTACGTGGTGACCGAGCTGCCCAAGACCCGATCGGGCAAGATCGTGCGCCGCATTCTCAAGGACCTCGCCGAGGGCCGCGAGGTGGGCGATGTCTCAACCCTCGCAGACACGGTCGTGATGACCGCGATTCAAGACACGATCGCGGCGGGTAAGTAGCCACTTGCGCAAAAACGGCCGGCGATGGAATGTTCCACCGCCGGCCGTTTTCGTCGAATCACGCGTTAGTCGGTGACCCGAAACGTGAACTCGATCTCGACGGGCGCGTCGAGCGGCAGCACCGACACTCCTACCGCCGAGCGCACGTGAATACCCAGGTCACCGAACACACGGCCGAGAAAGACCGATGCGCCGTTAGCGACGGCGGGCTGCGCCGTGAACGAGGGGTCTGACGCCACGAACGCCGTCACCTTGACCACCTGCGAGATCTTCTCGAGCGAACCCAGCAGTCCGCGGGCGGCCGCGAGACCGTTAAGTGCGCACAGCCGCGCCATCTCTTCAGCGTCTTCGAGGGACACGAGACCTTCGCCCTCGCCCACCTTGCCGGTCACAGGCAGCTTGCCGTCTACAAACGGCAGCTGACCGCTCGTGTACACGTAGTCTCCCTCGCGCACAGCGGGAACATAGGCAGCTACGGGGGCCGCCACCTCGGGTACCACGTACCCCAGTTCAGCGATCCGCTCATCAATCACAGCAGACATTTCAGGCCTTCCTCTTCAGATATGCAACATTGCCACCGGCAGGTCCTTCAATGATCTGCACGAGCTCCCACCCCTGGGCGCCCCAGTTGTTGAGGATTTGGGCCTCATTGTGCAGCAACAGCGGGGTCACAAAGTACTCCCACTTGGGTGTTTCGTTGGTATCGCTCACGTGCAGATCTCCCTGTTTAGCTTCGGTACCGGCATGAATTAGCGACGAGTTTTGACCCGTTTTGCAGGGCCAAAGAACTGTTTTGCCAGCTACGTCGCCTAGTCTAGATTCTATGACCCGTCAGACAAACCCGTCTTCACGTGTGCGTTCAGTGAAGCCGCGCACCGCTGGTGGCGCCCTCGGAGGCATTTTCGGAGCAGTAGCAATGAGCCTCATTGCTGGTGTTCTTGTCACCGCAGCGGTCACCCCCGTCGTCGCGATTAGCGGCGTTACGGCCAACACTGCCATCGATATTTTCGAGAAGCTGCCGAACCACCTCAACCCCGGCCGTCTCGCCGAGCCCTCCACGTTGTACGCGTTGGCCTCAGACGGCACCGAGGTAAAGCTCGCCGACTTCTACGACCAAGACCGTGAGACGGTCACCTGGGACGAAATTCCCCAGTTCGTCAAGGACGCCGCTGTGGCAGAGGAGGACCCGCGCTACTACACCCACGGTGGTGTCGACGTTCTCGCGACCGCACGCGCGGTGCTGCAGAACGCGGCGGGCGGCAACAAGTCGGGTGCCTCGACGATCACGATGCAGTACGTGCGTAACGTGCTCATTCAAGAGGCGATCGCGATTCCCGACAAGGAAAAGCAGGACGAGGCCTATGACAAGGCCATGGAGCAGACGACCGATCGCAAGCTGAAAGAGATGCGGTACGCAATCAGCATCGAAAAGCAGTATGCGAAAGACGACATTCTGCTCGGCTACCTCAACATCGCGCTCTTCGGTCGCCAGATCTATGGCATCCAGTCGGCCGCGCACTACTTTTACAACAAAGACGCCAAAGATCTGACGCTCGCAGAGTCAGCAAGCTTGGTGGCGATCGTCAACAACCCGTCGAGATACCAGATCGACGTCGAAGAGAACATTCCGGCGAACACCGAGCGCCGCAACAAGATTCTCGACAGCATGCTCAGGCACGGCAAGATCACTGAGGCCCAGCACGAAGAGGCGATTGCAACTCCCGTCACACCGACGATCACCCCGCGTGAGGCAGGCTGCTTCCTCGCTGAGAAGAACTACGGTGTCGGCCACTTCTGCGATTACGTGCAGCGGTACATCAAACAGGACCCCAACTTCGGTGACAGCCCTGAGGACCGCGAATTCAACTTCAGCCGTGGCGGCTACAAGATCATGACGACGATTGACCTCGATATGCAGGCCTCAGGCCTCGAGGCGATGCACAACAACGTGCCCGCGCTCATGGATGGAATCAAGGTCGGTGCCGCGACATCGAGCGTCGAAGTTGGTACTGGCCGCGTGCTCGCCATGCTGCAAAACCGGCCGTACAGTAACGCGCAAGCCTTTCTCGATTCCAACCCCGAGTACACCGGCATTAACTACAACACCGATTTCGAGTACGGCGGCTCGAACGGCTTCCAGGTCGCTTCGACGTTCAAAGCCATCACCCTTGCCGAATGGATTCGTACCGGCCACTCGGTGCGCGACATCGTGAACGTAAACTCGCGCACAGTGCAAGAGAACTCGATTCGCGCGTCGTGTATGCCAGACGGTGTCTACGGCTGGGGTAGCTTCCCATTCACGAACGATAACGAGGGTACGCGCGGCAACCAGCCTGTCCTGACTGCGATCGCAAACTCGGTCAACGGTGGCCTCGTATCGATGCAGCAGAAGATGGATCTCTGCGAGACCTTCGACACTGCTAAGAAGCTCGGCATTCACCGCGCATCGAAGCAGACCGACCCGAACCTGCCCAACTACGACACAACCGAGCTCACCATGGTGCCGTCAAACGTATACGGCGGTATTGATGAGATCGCGCCCATCACCATGGCTTCGGCCTACGGCGCGTTCGCGGGCGACGGCACGGTGTGCACCCCCGTGCCCATCGACAGCATCGTCGACTCCGACGGTAAACCGGTCAACTTCACGAAGAGCAAGTGTTCTGAGGGGGTCTCCCCCGAAGTAGCGGCGGGTGTCGCGTACGCCCTGCAGTATGCCGTCACGAACGGCCTTGCAAGGCACGCACAATCGGAGTTCGGTGTGCCGCACCTCGCCAAGACCGGCACGAGTGATGATGTCATCGATAACTGGACCGTGGGCGCTTCGACGCGCGTCTCGACTGCCACCTGGGTAGGTAACGCAGACCCCATTCTGCAAGACGACGGCGTATACCGTCGCGTGTCGACCCAGTACTTCGGCGACCTGATGACCGACGACCAGCGCCTCTGGCGAGGTGTCATGTACGCGGCCGACGCCAAGTACGGTGGCGAGGCGTTCCCGCAACCTTCTGAGGCGTCCGTCAAGCAGACACTCGTGCCCGTGCCCGATGTGAAGGGCAAGTCATTCGAGGACGCGGTGAGCTTGCTCACGAGCGCAGGCTTCGACGTCACCGAGGGTGGCGAGGTCGATTCGTCGGTGCCCAAGGGCATGATTGCAGGTAGCGATCCGGCCGCGGGCGAGAAGGTGGGGCTGGGCTCCAGCATCACCATCAACCGTAGTAACGGCGAGGGAGCGGTGATCCCCGACGGGCTCGTCGGTGACACCGGCGACGGCGCGAAGTCGAAGTTGCGTAGCGCAGGCTTCGACAGCGTAAACTTCGTGTGCAGCGCAGACGGCAAGGCAAACCCGGGCAAGGACAAGGTCGCTTCGGTCGAACCTGGCAGCGGCACCGAGGCGCGCATGAGCGCCACCGTGACGCTCACCCTCGACTGCTCTGGCAAGAAGAAGGACGACTAACCCGTGGCATCACGCCTAAAGCCCGCCGCGGTAGCTCTCACAGCTGCCGCGGCGGGCGTCGCCGTCTGGTCGACCGTCATTGAGCGGCAGCTGTTCACCGTACGGCGCCATGCTCTGCCGCTTCTGGCGCCGGGCCAGGCCCCGCTGCGCGTGCTGCAGCTGTCTGACCTGCATCTAGCCCCCTGGCAGGCCCGCAAGATTGACTGGGTGCGCTCCCTCGCACAGCTCGCCCCCGACCTCGTCGTACTCACCGGTGATCTGATGGGCCACCTGCAGGCCCGTGGCGCACTACTCTATGCGCTGAAGCCCGTGATTGAGGCCGCGCCCACCGTGTTTGTGCACGGCTCCAACGACTACTACGGGCCGATCTTCAAGAACCCCGTCAAGTACCTCATTGAGCCCAGCCGGCTCTCGACGCGTAAACCCGACATCGACAATGCTGCCCTCACACGGGGACTCGAAGGTCTCGGTGCGATCAACTTGAACAACACGGCGACCACGCTTGAACTGCGCGGCACCAGGGTCGACCTGATGGGATTGAACGACCCGCATATTCGCTACGACAATGTGGCCCACATGCGCGAAGGTCTCGCGGGGCTTAGTGCCCAGCGCTCCGCGCAGCAATCGCTGCGCCTCGGAGTAGTACATGCCCCCTACCAGGAGCCGCTCGGCGCGTTCTTGGATGACGGCGCCGACCTGATTCTCGCCGGCCACACACACGGTGGCCAGGTGCGGCTACCGGGTGTCGGCGCGCTCACCGCGAATTGTGATCTACCTAACGACCAGGCGCGCGGCATGAGCGTCTGGTACGACGCTCACCGAGCGGCCTTCCTCAATGTGAGCGCGGGCCTTGGCAACTCGATCTACGCGCCCGTACGCTTCGCGTGCAGGCCAGAGGCAAGCCTCATCACGCTCGAGGCTGCCCAGTAGTACCAACTGCGCAAACAAAATCTCGGGCCGGATCAACATGATCCGGCCCGAGATTTTTGACGTCTAGGTCTTTACGCAGCGAGCTTCTTCGCGGCGACCAGCTCAGCGAGCTGCACCGTGTTGAGCGCTGCGCCCTTGCGCAGGTTGTCGTTTGAAATGAAGAACGTGAGGCCACGGCCCGCGGGGGCCGACTGGTCTTCGCGGATCCGGCCCACGAACGAGGGATCCTGGCCTGCAGCCTCAAGCGGCGTCGGCACATCGCTCAGTTCGACGCCGGGGGCGCTGGCGAGCACCTCACGTGCGCGGTCGGCCGAGATCGGGTTCGCGAACTCGGCGTTGATCGACAGGGAGTGGCCGGTGAAGACGGGCACGCGCACGCAGGTGCCCGAGACGAGCAGCTCTGGGAGCTCGAGAATCTTGCGGCTTTCGTTGCGCAGCTTCTTCTCTTCGTCGGTTTCGCCCTCGCCGTCCTCAACGATTGAGCCGGCGAGCGGCAGCACGTCGAATGCGATGGTCTTCGTGTAGACCTGGGGGGCCGGAAAGTTGACGGCGCGACCGTCGTGCACGAGCCCCTCGATGCCGCCCGCTTCGACCGCCGCGACAGCCTGGCCCGCGAGCTCACGAGCGCCAGCGAGGCCCGATCCCGAAACCGCCTGGAACGTCGTCACGATGAGTCGTTCGAGGCCTGCCTCGGCGTCGAGCGCCTTCATGACCGGCATCGCGGCCATGGTCGTGCAGTTGGGGTTCGCGATGATGCCCTTAACGGCCTCATCGATCGCGTGCGGGTTCACCTCGCTGACGACGAGCGGCACCTCGGGGTCGAGTCGCCACGCGCTCGAGTTGTCGATCACCGTAGCTCCCGCAGCGGCGAATGCCTCAGCGTACTCACGCGACGCCGCGCCACCCGCCGAGAACAGCACGATGTCGAGGCCTGACTTGTCGGCCGTCGCGATGTCTTCGACCGTGACCTGCCGGTCACCGAACGCGAGCGTCGTACCGGCGGAGCGAGCGCTCGCGAAGAACCGAATCGAGGCGACGGGAAATTCGCGCTCGAGAAGCAGCTGGCGCATCACCGCGCCGACCTGGCCGGTGGCACCGGCGATACCGATTGAAAGACCCTGCTGTGCAGCCATGTGGGGCTCCTGTTCCGTTGACTTGTACATACGCGCAAGCGCGCGGCACGTCTAGCGCACCGCGCGCTCACACTGAACGTGTTGTGTGTTTAGTTGGTGCTAGCGGCCGGTGCCCGCGTACACGGTGGCGTCGTGGTCGGAGTCGAGCCCAAACGCGGTGTGCAGCACCTGCACTGCCTTGTCCATCACGTCGGCGCGCGTCACGACCGAGATGCGAATCTCTGAGGTCGAGATCATCTCGATGTTGATGCCCGCTTCGTACAGGGTGCGAAACAACTTGGCCGAAACACCCGAGTTGGTGCGCATGCCAGCGCCCACAACCGCGACCTTGGCGATCTGGTCGTCGTACTGCAGCGCCTCGAACTCGAGCGCCTCACGCTCTGCTTCGAGCGCATCGATCACGCGCTTGCCGTCGCCGACGGGCAGCGTGAACGAAATGTCGGTGAGGTTCGTGTCGGCGGCTGACACGTTCTGCACGATCATGTCGATGTTCGCCTTCGTCTTAGCGACGATGTCGAAGATCTGCGCGGCCTTGCCTGGAATATCTGGCACCCCGCCGACGGTAATTTTCGCTTCGCTCTTCTCAGCGGCGATACCAGTGATGATCGGATCTTCCACCTGATCTCCCTTCGGGTGCCCCTTTGCGGGGTCGTAAACGATTGTTCCCTCTTCGCCTGAAAACGACGAGCGTACGTGCAGCACGACGCCGTGGCGACGCGCGTATTCAACAGCGCGCAGGTGCAAAATCTTGGCGCCCGAGGCCGCGAGCTCGAGCATCTCTTCGGCCGAGATCACATCGATCTTGCGGGCTTTAGGTACGACGCGGGGGTCGGTCGTATAGATGCCGTCGACGTCGGTGTAGATCTCGCACACGTCGGCGCCGAGTGCTGCAGCGAGGGCAACCGCGGTCGTGTCTGAGCCGCCGCGTCCGAGCGTCGTGATGTCGCGCGAATCTCGGTTGAAGCCCTGAAAGCCCGCAACGATCGCGACAGCGCCCTGATCGAGCGCCTCTCGCACACGGTCGGGCGTGACGTCGACGATCTTGGCCGCACCGTGCTCGGCCGTCGTAATCATGCCAGCCTGGCTGCCCGTGAACGACAGCGCCTCAATGCCCATACCCTTGATGGTCATCGCGAGCAGCGCCATCGAAATACGCTCGCCTGCGGTGAGCAGCATGTCAAGCTCACGCGGGGCGGGAATGGGTGTGCACTCGGCCGCCAGATCCATCAGCTCGTCGGTGGTGTCGCCCATGGCACTCACTGCGACGACGACATCGTTGCCCGCACGGCGGGTTTCTACGATGCGCTTCGCCACGCGCTTAATGCTCTCGGCGTCAGCAACTGACGAACCCCCGAACTTCTGCACAATCAAAGCCACGCGGGTTCCTCCTCAAATTTCTACGCCAGCGTCTAGTCTAGCGAACCTGCTCGACTGGTTCGTACATATCGCCTCGCCTGCCGGGCCGAGCCGTCACACCGCGTCACATTATCCGCGTCACATAAACCGCGTCAGATAAACCGCGTCACATAATCTGGCCCGCAGCGCTGTACACGGCGGTAAGCCAGATACCTCCGAGTGCTACCGCCGCCATCGCGAGAAAGAACACTGCCATCCAGATCAAGCGGCGGCGCCCCCGCTTAGTCACGATGCGCACGATCACCATCGCTAAGAAGAGCATGAGCACGGTCGCCGCGGTGCTCCATCCGACGGTCGCGGCGCCACCCACGGTCGTGAGCGCGATCGCCACCAGCGTGCCGATCGTGATGATCGCAAACAGCGAGCCCATCACGAGCCAGACTGCTCCTGTCGAGGTCTGCAGCGCGGGCTGATTGCCCATGCGCATCGGATCTTGCGCAGGGTCATAACGCCCGCGGGTCGCGCCGGGCTCGTTTGCATGATCCGGATCATTGGGTTGCGGCCCTTTGGAGTCCCGCTGCTGCATGTCACGCCTCCTCACTGTTGTCATCTAGTTTCGATGAGGCTGACCCGTTTGGGGAGGGCCTGGAGTCACCCGACCCTGGGTACTAAAATAAGCAATCTGGCACGCTTTCTCACGTCATCCTGTGGGAGCTGGGCTCCTATGTCATCCTGCGGGAGCTGGGCTCCTACGTCATCCTGCGGGAGCTACCCACCTAGGTCCTCCTGCGGGAGCTGGGCTCCTACGTCATGCTGCGGGAGCTACCCACCTATGTCATCCTGAGGGAGTTGGTCTCCCACGTCATCCTGCGGGAGCTTGCGACTCGCAGGATCCAGACGCTGTATCCGTGTGACGACATTCGGGTTCAACCCTGCTCGCGGTTACACGTAACCGTTGGCTGCCGCGTAAGCCCGCTGCTCGGCGGGCTTGAAGCGCCTGGATCTCGGGGCACCAGCTCGCATCGCGTAGGTGACGGGAAGTGGTGTCGTGAGCTCGCGCGGTGTGAGTTCGAAGGTCGGGGTGGTTTCTCGTACCGAGGGTGTTGTTCCGAGACCAGAAGGTCGCGTCGTAGCTTGGTCTGCCTGCCCGGTCGGTGGGGCTGGTTCACCGAGAGGAATGGGCGCAGTTGTCCCCTCAGGTCCGGGTGGTGGATGGAGCACGAAGGGGCCGCGCCCGTCGCGGGTGATCTTCCATCCGTAGTTGTGGAGCTGCAAATGGTGGGTGGCGCACAGAGCGATCCCTCGATCGATGTCGGTGCGGCCCTGGTCGGAATGCCAGTGGTCAATATGGTGCGCTTCGCAGTAAGAAGAGGGTCGATCACAGCCCGGCCAGCGACACCCGCCATCACGGGTGGCGAGGGCGATGCGTTGGGCCCCGTTGTAGAGCCGTTGTTCGCGCCCCACGTCGAGGGGGTTGTAGTCTTCGTCGACGGTGACGTATACGACGCCGGCGTTGCAGCGCTGCTTGGCGACGACCGCGTCGGAAGTGATGGTGAGGCCGTCCTCGTACCAGGCGACCACCCCGACCGGGTCCGCGGGAGCCGCTGGTGTTGTGGTCGTGGCGCCCGTTGCAGCGGTTTCGGCGTGAGCGTCGCCCTGCGCGCCCGGCGTCTGTGAGCCCGGCGACTGTGGGCCCGGTGCCTGTGGGCCCGGCGACTGCGTATCCGGCGTCTGCGTGCCTGTAGCTTGCTGCGCCTCGGGGGTGGTGCCGCGGGCTGCCTGCCTGGCGGTCTTCTTCCCGGCCTTGGCGGCCTTGGTGGCTTTCGCGGCTGCCTCGGCGGCGCGGGCTTCGGCCTGTTCGGCGAGGTATGCTTCACGGTTCACGACCTGCACCACCCGCACGCCCACCTGCCTCGTACCGAACACGGTCTGCTGGTCGGCGACCGCGCCCGACTGGAGCAGATCGATGAGCAGGTCGTGCGAGATCTGGTGGTGGCTGCGCTCGTCTTGCGCGAGTTCGTCACCCGCGGCCTGCTCTGCCGGGTCGATGAAGCGGGGCCCGCCGCGGCGGGGGCGCAGCGCGCTCGCAAAGATCGTCTGAATCCACGCCCCCGCGTCATCGTCACAGGTGAGGCGGGCATGGAACTGCCCATTCGGGTCCGTCCACCACCGAAACGAACGCGCCTCATACCGCTCGTTACGCCGCAGCGTCGCCCCCTCCGGGTCGAGGAGATCACGAATCGCTCGTGCCTGGCGGCGCAGCTCTTCCACCCGAGTGTGCTGGGCCGCCTCGATCAGGTCGAGCCCGGCCTGCCACCACAGCACCAGCAGGGCTGCTTCACACCGGCCCGCGCACGCGTCTGCTTCACCATCTGCGGCTGCGGCTGCGTTTGCCGCTGCCGCTGCCTCTGTGTCAATAGCGGTAACGGTCCCAGCGATCGCCGCGGAATCCGCGGCCGTGGTGGGGGCGGTGTTAGTGGCGTCTCCGGTGGCGGAGAGCGTTGCAGGGTCCTGCTGATACTGGGGAGTGTGGAGGGCCGCGTAGGCTGCCGTGTGGAACGCACACGCCGGCATTACCTGGGTATTGCTGTTTGCCGCGGCACCAGGCGTTGCGGCGCCAGTCGCAGCACCCGCAGTAGTATCTACGGTTTGTGCGTCTCGTGCGGGAGCACACGGCGGCACGCCGAGGCCCTGCCTGATCGCATCGTTTTGCGGGTCGGTGAGCCGGTCACGCGACACGGCCCGGTCGAGCACCGTGTGCCACGGCACCGCCAACACCAGCATGGCCTCCGCCGCAGCAGCCTCAGCCGCCGCAGCTTCAGCGTCCATACCGGCAGCGCTGTCACCGCCAGCACCGTCATCACTGCTTTCACCGCCATCGATGTCTCCACCGCTGTCGCTGGCTTCGCGTGCGAGCCTCGCCAACGCTTCACGCTGCTCACGCGCCTCACGCTCCGCCGTCTCGCCAGCGAGCATGCTCTGGCCCACCCGCACCTTGCGAGACGCTTCACCCCACGAACTCCCCGTGAGGTGCTGCATCATCTCAACACCCGTTTTGAAACCACTCGCCTGCGCCACCCCGGGCTGCCCGGCACGTTTAGCCGACCGAGTTCCCACCACCCCAGCGCTCAGTACCTCCAGCTCAGAACACTTGCGCATCACCTGAGCCACGATCTTCGCGAAATCACTCGCCCCCTCGTCGGTGAGCGCGTTCACGACCGTACGCGCGTCAGCGCCGGGGCAGTCGGCCGGAAACAAGGACTGCACGTGCGCCATAAGCTGCACGATCTCGTCACACTTCGCCTGCATCCCCAACCCGCCAGTGGCATCCGCCGTGGCGCCCGCTGCAGTATCCGCCACAGGGGGCACTGCCGACTCATCAGTCACCCCCGCAACAGCGCTCATGCCTGAAACACCGGCCGCGGCCGCGTCGTTCAAGCCCGCATCAGCGCTCATGCCTGAAACACCGGCCGCGGCCGCGTCGTTCAAGCCCGCATCAGCACCCTCGCTCGCAGCCTCAGTGAAGAGGCCCGCGAGGGGTTCTTCGTGCTGTGGTGAGGGTTTGGCTTCCATACCCTATTATCTCACGAATCGTAGGTTTATTCGAGTGAAGTTATCCACAGATTTGGCGTAATCACGCCAATTTTCGGTCGAAACAGGGGGCTGTGGACGACTCGATTAGGCACTGCTTGAACAGTGCGAGTGGAGTCGTTGGGTGTGGGTCGATGTGTAGATCGGTGTTGTAGGCGGTTGTTGTGCGTCGGCATGAATTCCGCGGCTCGCGGCGTTGTGAACACCTTCACGGACGGCACGAAGCACCGACGCTTTCTGAGTCCTACGTGCACTCAGATGGGACAGGAGGGATGACGACGAAAGGATCGCAGGAGCTTACGATGCTCGCAGCGTAACGGACAGTGGAGATCCCTAATCGACCTTGCGGCGGCCCTCGAATGCGCGGCCCAGTGTCACTTCGTCAGCGAACTCGAGGTCCCCGCCCACTGGCAGGCCTGAGGCCAGCCGAGACACCGGCACCTCGATCGCAGTCAGCAGTCGCGACAGGTAGGCGGCGGTCGCTTCGCCCTCGAGGTTCGGGTCGGTCGCGATAATCACTTCTTTGATGTCGGCGTCACCGATCCGGCGCATGAGAGCGGGGATCGAAAGATCATCGGGGCCGATCCCGTCGATGGGGCTAATAGCCCCGCCGAGCACGTGGTAAAGCCCGCGAAATTGCCTGGTGCGTTCGATGGCGACGACATCCTTCGACTCCTCGACGACGCAAATGAGCGTTTGATCGCGCCGCGGGTCGCTGCAGATTGAGCAGCGCTCGCTTTCGGTAATGTTGCCGCACACCTCGCAGAAGCGCACGCGCTCGCGCACCTCGGTGAGTAGCTCGGCGAGGCGTGAGACGTCAAAGTTCTGCGTCTGCAGAATGTGAAATGCAATGCGCTGGGCCGATTTCGGCCCGATACCGGGGAGCCTGCCGAATTCGTCGATCAGGTCTTGCACAATGCCGTCGTACACGGGCATCCCTTCGCTAAGTGGTGTGGTGAGGTACGCGCGCCGCTAGTCTTGCGGTCGCGGCTGCGCGAGCGGCAGCTCCTCGACGAACCGCGCGCCCAACGTCTCGCGCACGACGGCTTCACCGTAGCGCGTGAATGTCGGGGCCGCTGCGCGCTTGGCGCTTGGCGGTGCTGTTGTTTGAGCTGCGGGTTCGGCTGCCGGGGTTTCAGCGGGCATGGGCGCAGACTCAGGTGCTGACACGGGCGTTTCGTCGACGGCTGGAGTAGCAGCAGCAGGTGCAGGTGCAGGTGCAGGTGCAGGTACAGGTACAGGTACAGGTACAGGTGCAGTCTGTGACGCGTACGGATCGTCGTAGTCGTCGAAGCTTGGCTCCCCCGCATACGGATCGTTCGCATACGGATCGTCACCATAGCTCTGGGGCGTCGGCGTCGCAGCGGGCGCTGAGGGCACCTCGACTGCGGCTGCCATCGGCTCTTCTGCGGGCGCCTCAACGAATGACTCAGGTACTGAAACTGGATCAGATACCGATGTTGCCGCAGGTGCAGGTGCAGGTGCAGGCGCAGGCGCAGGCGCAGGCGCAGGCGCAGGCGCAGGTACTGCAGTCGGTTCCGCGCTCGCGGGCGCTTCAAAAGCAGGCGCCGCCGGAGCTGTCGGAGTCGCCGGAGCCGCCAGAGCCGTCGGAGCCGTCGGAGCTGTCGGAGCCGCCGGAGCCGAAGTGGCGTCTACAGGCATCGACCCTGGCTGCTGTGGTTGAGCTTGCCGAGCATCCTGCGAGGGAGCCTGAGACTGAGACTGAGACTGAGACTGCCGCGGCTGTTCCGCGGTCTGCACGGGCTCTTGAACCTCGGGCTTCAGTTCGGCCCAGGCTGGAGCAGCCATCGCTGGCCCCAGTGCGCTCAGGCGGGCAGCAGCTCGCGCGACGGGGTCGTCATGCGCGGCCGCTGTCGCTGCGCCCCGTGCCGCATGCTGATTCGTCGCGAGAGCGCTGGTCTGGCCCTGGCCCCGGTCCTGGCCCTGGCCCTGGCCCTGGCCCTGGCCCTGAGCCTGAGTCGGGCCCTGGGACTGAGGCGCGATTGGGCCCGCTCGGTGAGGCTCCTCTGCTGCGGGGTCGGCCACTTCGCGCGCCTGCCCAGGAGCCGCGGCTGGTGCCTGTCCCTGCGGAATCTGGCGCGGCTGGTACTTCACCGACACCCCAACGGCCGACAGGATCGCCTCGCGAAGCGGGCCAGAACCCGCCACCTTGAACGTTTCGAGGTCTGACCGCGAGGCGAAGCCGACAGCGAGCAGGTCACCCTCGAGTGACAGCGGCTGCACGACCTTGACGGCGTTCCAAGCAGCACGATCTTGTTCGAGGATCTCCTCGAGCAGGTCGGGCCACACTTCGAGCAAATCATTGAAATCACCCGCGAGCGACTCTGACTCGTCATAACCCTCATCTGTCCCAGGCGCGTCGGTTCCCATGACAGGAGCCGGCGGCTGCTGGGCGGGGCCCGTGTGCTGCGCCGGATCGGTGCCCTGCGCTGGCTGAGTGCTCTGTGCCGGATCGTTGTGCGCTGCGTGTGCTGACTGCTGACCGGGGGCGACGGGAAGCCCGGCGCTTCCCGCAGCTTGCGCTGCAGGCGCCACCGCGGGCGCTAGCTTCTGCGCGCTCGGAGCGGGTGTAGTCGGCTCTGTGCCGATGCTGGCGATCTGTGCAGCGCTCAAAATGTCAGAAATCGGTCGGCCGAACGCCGCCGCACCCTCATTCGGGTGCGGTTGTCCTGGCGCCTGCGCCGCTGGAATGGGTGAAGCTGGCGTCTGTGCGACCGGAGTAGCAGGAGCCTGCGCGACCGGAGCCTGCGCAACCGGAGCCTGCGCAACCGGAGCCTGCGCAACCGGAGCCTGCGCAACCGGAGCCTGCGCAACCGGAGCCTGCGCAACAGG
>NZ_JBTJEP020000008.1:0-50221 GCF_054456635.2 Leucobacter faecis | reverse complement strand
TACCGGAGCCTGCGCAACCGGAGCCTGCGCAACCGGAGCCTGCGCAACCGGAGCCTGCGCAACCGGAGCCTGCGCAACAGGAGCCTGCGCAACCGGAGCCTGCTCTGCAGGAGCCGGCGCGGCTGGAGTCTGCACGGCTGGAGTCTGCGCGGCTGGAGTCTGCGCGGCAGGACCAGTCTGATCTGGCGCGGCCTGCGGTGTACCAGCGGTGTCTTCACGCAAGAAGTCGCGCACCGAGGCAGCAGTCTGAGCCGCATTCGGCGTAGTGCTTGCGCCAGCGTCTGGTGCCTGTACGGCTTGCGCCGGCTGCACCGTTTGACCCGGCTGGTGCACGGGAGCTGCCTGAGCGGGCTGCACAGGTTGCTGCTGCACCTGCTGCACCGGCTGGACCGGCTGCTGCGGGGTCGCCTGCTGTGTGACGGCGCTGCGCGCAGCGGCGAGCGCCGAGATCGGATCGACGGCGGGTGCTGCGGGCACCTGCGCTGCGGGCACCTGCGCGATGGGCGGCTGAGCAGCGGGCACCCGAGCAGCAGGCACGGCGGGCGTCATTGGCGCGGCCTGACCGGGGGCCTGAGCACGCTGCTGACCGAACTGGGCTGGCACCTGCTGCTGCGCAAACCCACCACCAGCACCACCGTCAGCGCCAGCACCGACACCGACACCAGCGCCACCGCCAACCGCGCCACGCATGTTATCGAGCGCGACGAGTGCCCGCGCGATCATCAGTTCGAGCTGCAGCTTGGGGGCGGTAGCGCCGATCATGCGATCGAGCGTCTCGCTCGTGACATCGGCGATACGTGACAACTCGCCAGGCGCAAAGCGCTGCGCCTGCTCAAACATGCGTGTCAGCTGGTCTTGCGGTACCCCGCGAAACACAGCCGCTGCTCCCTCAACCGAGGTGGCGCTCACGACAATGAGGTCACGCAACCGCTCGAGCAGGTCTTCCACGAAACGGCGCGGGTCTTGCCCCGTCTGCACGACACGGTCGGTCGCCTGGAACGCGGCCGCGGCGTCGTGCGCACCAAACGCGGTGACCACTTCGTCAAGCAGCTCGCCGCCCGTGAATCCGAGAAGCCCGGCTGCTCGCTCTGCCGTCACAAACGGCCCCTCAGACCCCGCAATGAGCTGGTCCAAGATCGATAGCGTATCGCGCACCGACCCGCCGCCTGCACGCACGACGAGCGGCAGCACTCCGGGCTCGACCTGTACTCCCTCTGAGTCACACAGCGACTGTACGTAATCGATGAGAGTGCCCGGCGCGATCAGCCTGAACGGGTAGTGGTGGGTGCGCGAGCGAATCGTGCCGATGACCTTCTCAGGCTCGGTCGTTGCAAACACAAACTTGACGTGTGGCGGCGGCTCTTCGACGATCTTGAGCAGCGCGTTAAACCCGGCCGAGGTCACCATGTGGGCCTCGTCGATGATGAAGATCTTGAACCGATCGCGCGCGGGCGCAAATACGGCGCGCTCACGCAGGTCGCGCGCGTCTTCGACGCCGCCGTGGCTGGCCGCGTCAATCTCGACGACGTCGAGCGAGCCACCGCCGTCGCGGCTGAGCTCGATGCAGCTCGGGCAGGCACCGCACGGGGTGTCGGTGGGACCCTCGGCACAGTTGAGGCAGCGCGCCAAAATACGCGCCGACGTGGTCTTGCCGCAACCGCGCGGGCCACTAAATAGGTATGCGTGACCTATACGCCCCGTGCGCAGGGCTGTCATGAGCGGATCAGTCACTTGGGACTGACCGATCATCTCAGCGAAGAACTCTGGCCGATAACGGCGATACAGTGCGGCAACCACGACTCCATGCTACCCGCGGCCACCGACACCCACGTGACTTATTCACAGGCCGCCTACCCGCGGCAAGTTATTCACAGGCCTAGGCGGGGGGCCTGCAACCCATACTCGCGTTTCAACGCTGCTTTCGCCGCGTACCATCCCGAAAGCCCGTGCACGCCGGGGCCCGGCGGCGTCGACGACGAGCACAGGTACAGCCCCTTCACTGGCGTGCGCCACGGCTCGGGCGATAGCGTGGGACGCGCCACCAGCTGCGGCAGCGTCACCGCCCCAGCACTGAAATCGCCGCCGTGATAATTGCGGTTATAACTCGCGAGCTCCTCCGCCGTCGTCATCTTCACCGCCACGATCCGGTCCCTAAAACCGGGCGCGTAACGCTCGATCTGCGCGATCACACGCTCGGTCACATCGAACGAAGATCCCGCAGGCACGTGAGTATAGCTCCAAACTGCGTTAGTGCCTGGGGCATTTCTCTCCGGATCAAAGCGCGTCGGCTGTGCGAGCAGCACGTAGGGCCGCTCAGGGTGCGCGCCGCGCGCCACCGCGGCCTCGGCGCGTGCCGCCTCGGCACGCGAGCCGCCCAGGTGCACGGTGGGCGTCTCGGCCACCCGAGGGTCGTGCCACGGGATTGGGCCGTCAAGCACGAAGTCGACCTTTGTGGCGCCGTCGCCGTACCGGAACCGGCGCAGTGCCCTCGCGTAGCGGGCTGGCAGCCTCTCACCCGCAATGTTTGCGAGGCCGCGGGCCGAGGTGTCGAAGAACACGCTCGAGTAGCCGTCGAGCTCGCGCACGTCGTCGATCGCGTGACCGGTTTCGATGCGACCGCCGTGGGCGAGCAGGTCTTGCTCGAGCGCGTGGGCGATGCTGCGCGAGCCACCGATCGGCACCGGCCAGCCGCGGGCATGGCCGAGCGCGCCAAGCATCATTCCGACCGCCGCGGTGGCGAGGTTAGGCATGCGCCCGATACTGTGCGCGGCAACGCCCGAGACGAGGGCGGGCGCGGCTGATTCTTTGAACCGGGCGTTCCAGAGCGGCGTGCCCTGCTCGAATGTGGCAAAGCCCGTTGCGATCGCCGCGAGCGGGTCGCGGGGCATGCGCAGCATGCTGCCGCCCCACGCGAAGTCGATGGCGCCCTCGATCCGGCGCAGAATGGGCGCGTACAGCCGGGCATAGCTGTGCCCGTCGCGGCCAAGCTCGTGGGCCGTGCGGGCAAGATCGCGGTAGGCGATCGCGGCGCGGCCGTCTGGGCTGCCCCCGTCGCGGTCAAGCGGGTTCGCGTATGACGCATCGGGGACCGCGAACTCGATGCGTTTCTCGAGCTCGAACTCCCTGAAGAACCCCGTGGCGAGCGCGGTGGGATGAATCGCCGAGCACACATCGTGCAGTACACCAGGCGCCACCAACTCGGTGGTGCGCGTGCCGCCGCCGATCGTCTCAGCCGCCTCGTACACCGTGACGGGCACGCCCGCGCGCGCGAGAGTCACCGCCGCGGCGAGCCCGTTGGGGCCGGATCCGATTACTGCTGCACCGTTAAGAGCTGCCATGGTTACACCCTATTGCCTAGCGGGTTTGAGCAGGCTCACTGCGGGCAGACGTGCGAGACCGCCGCGGGGCTGTGGGGCTCCGCGGCGGTCTCGTGTGAGGTGTTTCGCTTTCGAACTACTTCTTGGGGATCACCTTGTTCCAGTAGTCATCAACGAGGCGCTCGATGAACGCCGCCATAGCCTCGCGGCTGAGCGTGTTCTTCGGGCGGTACTCGTAGCCAGCATCGACACGGTAACCGCCTGACAGCTTCTCCTCGCCCATCCACGTGATCTCGCGGTAGAACTTCGTCGAGGGAGTGACGTCGATGAATTTTGACGTACCCGGCGTGTAGTTCGTCGGTGCATTCATACGGAAGATGAACGCGGCCATCGCATCACGATCAAGCTTCGTACCGGGGCGGTACGTGCCGTCGGCGTAACCCGTTGACGTGCCCGACTCCTTCATCCACATGATCTCGCGGTAGAACTTGTGGTTCGTCTTCACGTCCTTGAACAGCGACTTCTCGGGAGCCTTGTAGTTCTTTGGCGCCTGCATACGGAAGATGAACGCTGCCATCGCCTCACGCGTCATATCTGCGCTTGGGCGGTACTCGTGGCCTCCCGTCACCTTCCAACCCGTCGACAGCTTGGTGCAGTGCATCCAATCAATCTCGGGGTAGAACTTGTGACTCGTGGCAACGTCGAGGAACGGCGAGTTTGCACGCGGCTTCTTCACGTCACACTTGCCCGGGTTGGGCGGTGTGGGCGTGCCCGAAGCGTTCGACGATGCGCTCGCGTTGGCTGCGACCGCGGCCGCCGCATTCGCGGTCGCCGACTGCGATGCGGTGCCCGAAGCGTTCGAGTCTGAGTCGGCCTTCGAGTGCGCTGCCGCCTGCGCGGCCGCCTTTGAGCTGCCACTCGAAGACGTCGATGCGTTCGTCGATGCGTTCTGCGTGGCTGCGGCCTTCGCCGCCGACTGCGCATTGGCGGTTGCCTTTGCACTGGCTGTTGTCTGCGCATCTGCCGTTGCAGCTGCCTGCGCAGCCGCGTTAGCCTTCGAATCGGCCGACGCAGACGCCGAGGCGTTCACGTTGGCGTCTGCTTGCGCAGCCGGATTCGCCGTCGAGGTACCGCTCGTCGTACCGCTTGCTGCCGCATCGCTCGACGCATTGGTTGACGCCGTAGCCTGCGCCGCGGCCTTCGAAGAGGCGCTCGCGTTGGCGTCGGCCTGAGCTGTGCCCTTCGCGTTCGACGCACTGTTGGCCTGCGAGTTCTGCGAAGCAGTAGCCGCGGCCTGCGCTGAGCTGTTTGCCGACGAGGTTGCGTTGTTCGACGCGTTAGTCGAAGCGTTCGTCAGGGCCGCCGACTTCGCAGCCGCGTTCGCATTGGTGGTCGCCTGTGCCTGCGCCGACGTCGAGTTGTCTGCCATCGCCGCGGCCTGCGCGGCTGCGGTAGCCGCTGCATTCGTCGTTCCGCTCGTGTTCGCAGATGCTGAGGCGGCGGCCGACGCCGAGGCATTCGTGTTCGCGCTACCCGGCGGGGTCGCATCAAACTTGTGCTTGACCGTCGACGAAGCCAGTTCGACCTTTGCGGCCCCAGTCGATCCAACAGGCAAGAGGGTGATCGCGAGAGCCCGCACCGTCTTGCTCGACGTACCCAGGTCGCCCGATTGTTGCTCGTTCACCTTGATCGTCAGGAGCTTATTCAGAGTGTTTAGCACGGGACCCAAATCCGCCACGGTACTAGCGATGACGGGGTTAAGCGCACCCGTCACGTTTCCGGTCACGGTGGTGAGCAGGGTGCCGATGGGTGTCGTGAGGTTGTTAGTGAGCAAGCCAAGCACTGGCCCCGTGATCGTTCCGAGGAGGTCATTAACACCCAGAAGGGTGAGAATCAGACCCAGGACAGTCTGGTTGTTGCTCGTAATTGCGACCGTTGGGTTACCGGGAATGTCTCCCGTGAGCTGACCGAGTTTTGCCTGCACGGTAATCACTTCGTTGGCTACGCCAATCACACCGACTGCGCTCAGCTTAACGTTCAACTTGATCGTCACGCTCAGGTTGTTGACCAGGTCGGTGACAGCAGTCGACACCTTGCCGGTGAGCGTTCCGAGGGCATCGGTAACCGCCGCAGTAATCTTGCCGAGCGTTACCGAGTCGAGCACCTCGGTGTTGGCGGGCAACCCGTTCAAGTCGCCACCCGCCACGACCTTCGCGAGGTTCACGCTGATCATGCCGGTCTCGAGGCTGATGCTCACGATCCCGTTCGAGTCAACAAGCGGTGTCGCAATCAGTGTGTCGGTGACATCTTCAATTGCCTGGTCGAGACCGTCGAGGGCAATCGTTCCACCCGAGAGGTCGAGGCTCAACACGCCAATGTCGATATCGGGCAGGCCCGCCACTACAGACCCGAGTGCGCCCCCCGTTCCAACTGCTGTATTGAGCGTTGTGCCGACTCCGTCAAGAGCAGTGTCAAGCGTGGTCGCCACCGTGCCCACCGCGGGGCTATGAAGGTTAAGGTCGGCGCCCGCCACCATGTACTGGGTCGCGGGAGTCGCGCTCGCAGCGGTGCCGCTCGCTGTCGAGCCGAGGGCTCCAATTTCTAGGCTTGCCTGATCAAGCACGGCTTGCCTCACCTGCGCCCCGAGTGCCTGCTCGATGAGCGCGCTTACGTCGAGCGATGCTGGCTCAAACGTGCTTGGCACAGCTGCAGGGCTCAGCAGCACCGAACCGTCGTCCCCCACGACACCGGCCGATGACGTCGAGACGCTCTGGTACGGCGAGTCTGCGTAGGCCTTCATCGCGCCAAGATCACCAAGGTCTAGCAGCCCAGGTGTACCGGGCTTCGCGATCAACGGGATGCTCACCCCTCCCAAGTTGAGAATCTCGTTTTCGAGAAGACTCACGTCGACGGTCGCGCTTGGAGTGCCGGTCTGCCCGCTTGCCTTCCACTCGGTGAAAGCGCTTGCCGCTCCCACCGCAGAATTTGTGCTGAGCCCTACGTTGAGCGCGTGGCCGTGCGCCGCCGACACTGAGCTCGTCGTCTTGCTGTCTGCGCTGGCGGCCGGTGCGATCAGCGCTGTCGCCACCATCGCGACGCTCGCTGCCACGGCGCCAGCGCCAAGCACTCTCTTACCTTTTTGCCGTCGTCTCAATTGCTGATTTGTGGCGTCCACAAAGATCCCCCCTTGGATCGTTCCCCCAAAGAACACCAACCAAACGGCACTCATCGTTGTGAGAATGCACGTCGATGCCCCTGGTACCAGATAGTAGACGCGATGTTAGAGAAAGAAAAGCCACGAATGCTCCGGCGCTTTTCGCACCGGAGCATTCGTGGCTTTACAGGGCCTTCAGATACTCAACTGGGCTTAGCGACGGCGCTGTGCGCGCCGCAGCACAAGGGTTGCCGCACCCAGCACAAGCAAGACCCCAGCGCCCGCATAGAGCGGAGTCAGGGCTGCACCGCCGGTACGGGCCAGCCCTGCTCCCGCAGCGCTACCGTTAGCACCAGCGCCAGCGCCAGCACCAGCACCAGCACCGCCTGTGCCGGCGCTAGCCTGCGCCGGTGCTGTCTTCACCAGCATCGAAGCAGTCGATGCCACGTCGGCCGAATTCATGGCATCCACAAACACGGTGTACTCGGTGCCAGGGGTCAGCCCCTTGAACGTGTAGCTCGTGGTTCCCGCGGGCAGCTTCACCGGCACCATCGCGGCGCCAGAGCCAGCACGGTTCGCCCCGTCGACTGCATCAGCTGAGGCGGTTGACGGCTGCACGGGCACGGCCCGCACGAGGTAATGATCCGGCGCAGCCTGTTCACCCCAGCTGACCGAGGCCGTACGCGAGGTCGCCTTCACGAGCGCGAGGTCGCGTGGCGCCTCAGCCTTCGTGCGTGCGCTGAGCGTCGATTCTGACTCGGCCCCCATGTCACCCGTGGCAACAAGCCGCAGCATGTACGGATGGTTCGACTTGAGCTCCTTGAACGTGTGACTCACCGCGTCACCAGGCAGCTCAGCCGTCGCGACAGCACCAGCGCCCGCGCCCTCGCTCGCTTCATCGTAGAGTTCGAGCGTGAGCGACGCAGCGTGCTCGATCTGGCCCCAGGTGAAGCCCAGCTCGGTCGCCCCCACAGTCTTGACACGCAGTCCACTAGCGGCGGCCGGGGTGTCGGGCAGCGATTCAAGCAGGTTGACCGCGTTTACCATTCCGGCACCAAACACGTACGTGTCCTCCCACCCAAAAGCGGTGTAGGGGTTCACGGGCCCGCCATCTGCGGTGCCGCGCGCGGTGCTCTCGAGCAGCTCAGCGAGCTTGGCCTGTTCGATGCCCGGTGCGCGCTGCAGAGCGAGCGCCGCCACCGCCGCCGCGTTGGGGGCCGCGGCAGAGGTACCAGTGAACCGGTAGATGGGGTTGCCAGCGCTGTCCTCTTCCTCGTGCCCGAAGAACGTCGTCTGGGTGCCGTCGACCGCGGTCACGTTGGGCGAATCCATACGCTGGGCTGTTGCATGACGCGGCGCTGGCTCAGCTATTTCAAGGCTCACACCTTCAAAGACCATGGTGGTAGGCCCGAGCGAGCTATAGTCACGCATCTTCGTGGGTTCGTCCCAGTGCGCGGCAGCCACACCGATGGCCGTGCCGTCGCCCGAGTGACCGAGCACGCTCTCGCCTACCCAATCGGTGGCGTCGGCCCCCAGCGTGCGATTGCCCATGAACTGGCGCGAAGCTATCGCTCCAGCACCCTGTTGAAACCCGAGGTACACGGCGGGCTTGCTGCCTTCGACGTGCCCGGTGCGCACAAACACCATGCACATTTCAGAGCCGCTTGCGACTTCCAACTGCCCGAACAGGTTGGGGTAGAGGTTCATGCCGTTGGGCAACGTGCCGCCAAACTGCGGAATCTTGGCTATCACCTCGGGAGTCGAGTTCGTCGTGCACGAGTCGTAAAAGTGCAGTTCGTATTCGGTCGTGCTACCAAAGATTGGCTCTGCGATCGATGCCAGTGGCAACAGCTCGAGGTCGCGCGGGGTGCTCGTTGACTTGAGCTGCAACACGTCAAATGCTTGATCGTTCGAGGGGTCTGGGTCAAAGTCGAGGCAGTCGGTGCCCACTGGCAGCGGTTCGTCGTCGACGCCCGAGGTCACCCACGCGGGGCAGTCTGTCGCGCGGTAGCTCTTGGTCTGCCACGACGCCACCGGGGCTCCGGTCGCTGGCCCCTCGGTTGCTACACCGTTCGCGTTGCCGCCCGCAGAAAGCGTGAGTGCACCGTAGTTGTCTTTGACGTATTCGTAGGCCTGCGAGATGAAGCCTCGCTGGTACATCGGCTCGGTGTAATACCCAATATCGTCGACGATAATGTCTGCACCCGCCTCGGCGAGCGCAATAATGTTGTTCGCCATGCCGACGTCTGAGCCGCCCGAACTCGCGAACAGAATGCGCGCACCGGGCGCGATGCCGTGTACGAGCTGCGCCATGCCGCGGCCCTCGTCTGCTGCTCCTGGGCGCCCCTCATCGAGAATCTCAACCGACGCCTCAAAACCACAGGGGTTGCCCGGCCCGGGAAGCGCGCCCGACGCCACGTCTTGGGCCCAAGACGTAGGCAAAGTGGTGCGTGCAAACGAGTCAGACACGATACCGACCGTAACCCCTGTGCCATCGACGCCAAACCGATCGCGCGCTTCGGCGCTGCCGAGCGGACCGTCGGCCTCTACGGGCACGGGAAAGCAGCTGTCGCTCGCCGCTGCGACGGGCTTGTCTGTACTCGGAAGCACTGAGCGCAGCGCGCTCGCCTGCGCGCCTACCTGCGCACCTACCTGGGCACCCTGGCGCGCGGGCGCGAGCTGCGGGATCACGCTCGTGATGCCCGGCACGCTCGCGAGCTCCTTCAAGCGCTCGGGCACCACCCACGCCGACACGCCCGGAATGGGCGCGAGGCTCTCGCCCACCTCTGCCATGTCGCCGATCAGCTGCTCGGCGGTGCCGACCGCTGCGTCGAACAGCACCATGACGCCCAATCGCCCGGCAGCATCGTAGACCAGGCTGCCGCCCGCACCGCTCGCTGCCCCCACCGGCACCTGCGCTGCGATCGCCTGCTCGCTGGTCGCGCCCGCGGCGACCGCCGCCGCGACCGCGTCGCCCAGGCCAGAACCGGTGACGCTCTGTGGCGGATCTGGCTGCGACACTTGGTCACCGGCTGGCTGATCTTGCTCGCCCGTCTGCTCGCCCGTCTGCTCGCTCGCGGGTTGATCCTGCTCGCTTTGCGCCGGATCGGGCTGGGTCTCACCCGGTGCCGTAGGTAGCGCGTGGCCCGCCGCCGGTAGCGTTAGCAGTAGCGCTAACGGAATGGCGGCGCACGCAGCTAAGGCGCGCCTGTGTTTTTGCAGCATGAAGCTCCCCGTTCAACATTGAATGACTACATAGCAAAACATAGACATCATACAAGTTGAACGGCGTACACACAGAGTTTTTGAAAAGAAAAGACCCCCCATGTACCCGGTAGAGCCCGGCTACCCTTGCTACGTTTCCGTCCTGGGGGAGTTTACCGAGATACCGCCACATGGGGGGCTCGTTTAGTCTAGCGGAATCCTTCGCTACGGCGAATTCGTGTCGCCCGCCGTGTCGCGCGCGGTGCTTTCAGCGGCTCCTTCGGCCGAGGTGGCACGCCGCCGCCTGCGCAGCTGCACAAGCAACAGCGCCGCCGCCGCCAGCACGAGCAGCACGCCGCCACCGACGAGCAGCGGGGTGAGGTCGTTGCCGCCCGTATGCGCGAGCCCAGACTTGTTCGCGCCCGCGGTACCGCTTGCGGCCGCCTTCGGCCCCTGCGTCTTCGCCTTCACGGTCGCGCTCGAAGAGACCCCAACGGTGTTGACCGCCTCAACAATCACCTCATACTCGGTGCCCGCGGCGAGCGCCGTGAACTCGTACCCGGTGCTACCGGCTTTAAGCTCCATGGGTGCTACGAGGCCCGCGGTCGGGGCGTCGCCCTGCGCGTTCTCGCCCGGCACTGCGCCGTCACTCTGCACCATGTCACCCTTCATAGCCACGGCTTGCGCGACGGGCACGGCCCGCACCAAATAGTGATCCGGAGCAGCGTGCTCGACCCAGCTCACCGCGATCGTGCGGTCGGTCGTTTTCGCGACCGCGAGCTCAGCGGGCGCCTCGGCCTTGGTGTGAGCGCCGAGCGACGCCTCGGCGAGTGCACCCTGGGAGCCCTCAGCAACGAGACGCACCGTGTACCCGGTGTTTGAGGTGAGCCCCGTGAACGAGTGCGCCACCGCGTCACCCGCCAGCTCGACTGTCGCAACGGGGGTGGCGCCCGCGGTGTCGACACCAGCGGGACTGTCCCCTGCGCCAGCGTAAAGCTCTATGGTAAGCGCCTCGGCCCGGTCGACCGGCGCCCAGGTGAAGTCAAGCGATGTCGCCTCGGCGCGCTTGAGCTGCAGTTCACCCGGAGTGGCTGGCCGCTCCGGCAGCGCTTCGAGCAGCCTGGTCGCGCTCACGAGCCCTGTTCCAAACACGTGGGTGTCTTCGAATCCGGCCGCCGTGTAGGGGTTCACAGGCCCGCCGTCTGCCGTGCCGCGCGCGGTGCTGCGCAGCAGGTCAGACAGTTCCGCCTGACCAATCGCAGGGGCCTGCTGCTTGGCAAGCGCCGCAACGGCCGCCGCGTTAGGGGCGGCCGCCGAGGTGCCATAGAAGCGGTACTCGGGCTCACCCGGCGTGCCCGAGTTCTCGCCAAAGAACGTCGTGAGTGTGCCATCAACCGAGGTCATCTGCGGTGACGACACGATCTGCGGCGCGGGCAGGCGCGGCGCCGGGTTGGCCCCGTACGATTCTGCGACGCCTTCAAACAGCAGCGTGTTGGGCCCGAGCGAGCTGTAATAACGCATCTTTGTGGGCTCGTCCCAGTGCGCTGACGCAACACTCAGCGCGGTGCCGTCACCCAGGTGCCCAAAGGTGCTCTCACCAACCCAGTCGGTGGCGGCCGCCCCCAATTCGCGGTTGCCCATGAACTGACGCGACGCAATGCTTTCAGCTCCGGCTACTGTGCCCAGGTACACGGCGGGAGTCGAGCCAGCCTCAAACGACTTGCGCACCATCACCATGTACACCTCGCTACCCGAGGGAGCAATGACTTCGCCGACCAGCCCTGGGTAAAGCATGTTGCCGTTGCCCAGACCACCGCCCATTGATGCAATCGCGGCGAGCAGCTTTGGCTCGGCCCCACCCGCCTCGTAAAACTGCAGCTCATACGACGTCGTCACACCAAAGATCGGCTCACCGATCGACGCGAGCGGCTGCATTGCGACGCTGCTACCGTCTCGGGTTGAACGCATCTGCAGCGTGTCATAGGCCTGGTCTACTGCAGGGTCCGGATCAAAATCGAGGCAGTCGGCGCCCGCGGGCAGTGGTTCGCCCGCCGCGTCCTGCGTCACCCAAGCGGGGCAGGTTGTTGCCCGGTACTTAGTCGTCTGCCACGACCCAACGGGATCACCCGCGTGCGGGCCGCTCGACGCGACACCGTTCATGTTGGCCGCGGCCGCGAGGTACATGACGCCGTAGTCTTCTTTCACCTGCTCGACCGTTTGCGAAATGAAACCGCGCTGGTAATACGGCTCGCTCATGTACAAGATATCGTCGACAATAATGTCGGCGCCCGCCTCGGCGAGTTTCTCAATGCTCTCCGCCATGCCCACGTCTGAGGTGCCGTAGTCGGCAAACATCAACTTGGCACCGGGCGCAATGCCGTGCACGAGCTGCGCCATGCCTCGACCCTCGTCGCTGCCACCTTCAGTTTCGTCAGACAGCACCTCGACGGGCGTCGTGTACCCGCACGGGTTATCGGGCCCCGGCAGCGCCCCCGAAGCGACATCATCTGCCCACGTCGTAACCGTCGCGTTCCTATTGAACGAGTCAGAAATAATGCCCACCGTGACGCCCGTGCCGTCTACGCCAAACAGCTCACGCGCTTCGGCGCTGTCGAGCGGAATATCTGCCTCGATCGGCACCGGGCCGCACGAGTCTGCCTGCTTGACCGGAGCGGTCTTGGTCACAGGCGCCGCCTGCATCGCCCCGGCGTTCATCGGCGTGAGGGTGGGCGAGACGCTCGCAATACCCTCAATGCTCGCAAGCTCTTGCATACGCTCGGGGGCCACCCATGCCGCCACACCCGGCACCGGCGCGAGGCTCTCGGCAACCACCGCGACATCACCGATGAGCTGCTCGGCAGCGCCGGCGCCCGCCTCGATGAGCACCATCACACGCAACCGGCCCTCGGCGTCATAGCTGAAGCCGCCGCCTCGCGTGCTCGGCGCAACGCTCACCTCTGCCGCGATCTCTGACTCGGTCGTCGCGCCCGCGGCCACAGCCGCCACAACCGCGTCGCCCAGGCCCGAGCCCGTGACGCTCGGCGCGGGCTCGCTCGGCCCCTGATCCGGAGCATCAGGCCCCGACGGGACCGCATTGGCGGTGCCCGGCAGCGCAAGCAGCAGGGCGAGCGGAATAGCGGCGCAAACTGTGAGCGCGCGCCTCGGAATCTGCGGCATTGAAGCCCCCGTTCAACAATGAATGGCATGTGTGGCGTTGTCGCCACACACAGCTTACAAGTTGCACGCAGTGCATGTATCGCTTTTGTGAATTAATTTGGGGCGTCAAACTGCGCACGGTACAGCTCGCAGTACGGCCCGCCCCGCGCGATCAGCTCATCATGCGTGCCCTGCTCGACGATGCTGCCCGCCTGCATCATCAAGATCGTGTCGGCATCGCGAATCGTCGACAGGCGGTGCGCGATCACGAACGATGTCCGATCGGCCCGAAGCGCACGCATCGCCTGCTGCACGAGCACCTCAGTGCGCGTGTCAACCGACGAGGTCGCCTCATCAAGAATCAGCAGTGACGGGTTCGCGATGAACGCGCGCGCGATCGTGAGCAACTGGCGCTCCCCCGCCGACAGCGCCTGCCCGTTCTCAGCAATCACGGTGTCGTAGCCGTCTGGCAGCTGCCGCACAAACCGGTCGACCATCGTCGCCTGCGCTGCAGCCAGCACGTCGTCGTCGCTCGCGTCGAGCCTGCCGTACCGAATATTCTCTCGGATCGTGCCGTCAAACAGCCACGCATCTTGCAGCACCATGCCCACGTGGCCACGCAGCTCTGCCCGGCTGAGGCTCGTAATGTCTACGTCATCGAGCAGGATCCGCCCACCGCCGAGCTCATAGAACCTCATCACGAGATTCACGAGCGTCGTCTTGCCAGCTCCCGTGGGCCCGACGATGGCGACGGTGTGGCCGGGGCTCGCCTCGAGCGACAGGTCTGCAATGAGCGGCTCGGCGGGGTCGTAACTGAATGAGACGTTTTCAAACACGACGTGCCCGTTCGTGCGCTCAGGCAGGTGGGCGCTCACCTCTTCGGGTTCTTGCTCGTGCGCGTCGAGCAGCTCGAACGTGCGCTCCGCCGATGCGACGCCCGACTGGAGCATGTTCGCCATACCCGCCATCTCGCCGACGGGCTGCGAAAACTCGCGTGAGTACTGAATAAACGCGGTGACATCGCCCAGTGTCATCTGCCCGGCCGTGACCCTGAGTGCCCCGATCACCGCGATCAACACGTAGCTTAGGTACTGCACAAACTGCATTGCTGGCATAATCGTGCCCGACAGCGCCTGCGCCTTATATGAAGCTTCGAAGAGGCCCTGGTTGCGGCGGTCAAACTCGGCCGCCATCTCGTCGTCGCGGTTGTAAATGCGCACCAGCTCGTGGCCTGTGAAGGATTCTTCGATGTGGCCGTTTAGGTCGCCCGTATGCTTCCACTGCGCCACAAACAGTTTTTGCGCACGCACACCCACCACACCCGCGATGATGCCCGATAGCGGCAGCGCAATGAGCGCGATGAGCGCGAGCTGCCACGACACGATGAACATCATCGCGGCGATACCCACCACGGTGAGCACCGACTGGACGAGTTGCGAGAATGCCTGCTGCAGCGCCTGTTGAATGTTATCGACGTCGTTGGTGACGCGCGAGAGCACGTCGCCACGCTGGCGGCCGTCGAAGTAGCCGAGCGGCAGCCTGTTGATTTTCTCTTCAATCTCACGGCGCAGATTGTAGACGATGCGCATCACGAGCTTATTGAGCAGGTATCCCTGCCACCACATCAAAAACGATGCGATGAGGTACAGCGCCAGCACCGTGAGAATGAGCCGCGACAGGTGCCCAAAGTCGATGCCCTCCCCCGGCACAACCTGGGCACCGGCCAGCACATCAGCGAACTTAGTGTCACCCTTCTCACGGGCCTGCGCCACGAGCGTGTCGAGCGGCACCCCCTTGGGTAGCTGCTTACCGAGGATCCCGTTGAAGATCACGTCCATGGCCTGCCCAAGCACCTTGGGGGCGAGCACCGTGAGCACCACCGACCCGGCCACCAACAGTACAACGAATGAGAATAACCACTTCTCGGGCGCGATGAGACCCATGAGTCGTTTCGCCGCAGGCCAGAAATGCTTCGCCTTCTTCGCGGCCTGGCCGCCCCAGTCGTTATTGTCTGGCTGGTAGTCGTCGGGCAGCTCAAATTCGCCCGTGTCGGTGCTTACGCCGGTGTCGCGCTCAGACACTATGCCGCCTCCTCTTCAGACAGCTGCGAGTGTACGATCTCCCGATACACCTCGTTTGTTTCGAGCAGATCCGCGTGAGAGCCGCGCCCCACGATCCGGCCCTCTTCGATGACGAGAATCTGATCGGCGCCCGCGATCGTCGAGACGCGCTGCGCGACGACGATGACCGTCGCGCCGGCGGTCGCGCCGGGTAGCGCCCGTCGCAGGCGCGCATCGGTCGCGACGTCGAGCGCCGAGAATGAGTCATCGAAGAGATAGATTCGGGGCTTTGCCACGAGCGCCCGCGCGACCTGCAGCCGCTGTCGCTGGCCGCCTGACACACTCGTGCCGCCCTGCGAGATGGGTTCGTTGAGCTGCCGCTCCTTCTCGCGCACAAAATCGTCGGCCTGAGCGATGCGCAGCGCCTCCCAAAGATCGGCGTCGCTCGCGTCGCTACGCCCGAACCTGAGGTTCGAGGCGATCGTGCCCGAGAACAGGTAGGGCCGCTGCGGCACGAGCGTCATCACGTGCGCGAGCTGCTCGCGCGTGAGATCGTGCAGCGGGGCGCCGTCGACCGTGATCGCACCAAACTGGGGGTCGTAGAGCCGCAGAAGCAGGCCCAGCAGCACCGTTTTACCCGCGCCGGTCGAGCCAATAATCGCGGTCGTCTGGCCGGGCTCAGCGACGAAGCTAATGTTTCGCACGACCGGTTCTTCGGCGCCAGGAAACCCAAATGTCACGCCCGAGAATTCGACGCGACCGCTTTCAGGGGTGGGGTGCGTGGCCTGCGACGGGAACGCGAGCGTCGACTCTGTGTCAAGCAGTTCGCGTATGCGCTCGGAGCAGACAACGGCGCGCGGAATCATCATGGTCATGAAGACGCCCATCATCACGGCCATAAGAATTTGCAGCAGGTACTGCAAGAACGCGGTGAGCGCGCCCACCTCGACCTGACCGGCATCGACGCGATGGCCGCCAAACCACAGCACCGCCGCGGTCGCAACATGCAGCACCATCATGATCACCGGAAACATGAGCACAAACACGTTGCCAACCCTCACCGAAATCTCGGTGATGCCCCGGTTGGCGACCTCATAGCGGTCTTCTTCAAAGGTCTCGCGCACGAATGCGCGCACCACCCTGATGCCCATGATCTGTTCGCGCAGCACCCCATTAATGTCGTCGACGCGCCGCTGCATCTTGCGAAACAACGGTAGTAGCAGCCACACGAGAAAACTGACGATCACGGCGAGCACCGAAACCGACGCCCACACGAGCCATGACATGCCCGCATCTTCGCGCAGCGCCATAATGATGCCGCCGATCGCCATGATGGGCGCGGTCACCATGAAGTTCAGAGTCATGAGCACCAGCATCTGTACCTGCTGCACGTCATTGGTACCGCGGGTGATGAGGGTGCCCGCGCCAAACTTCGTGGCTTCGAGCGTCGATAGCTGCGACACCTTCTGAAACACTTCGCGGCGCAGGTCGCGGCCAATGCCCATCGAGGAGCGTGCCGCAAAATAGACGGCGATGACCGCGGCGATGACCTGCGCGAGCGACACGATGAGCATGGTGCCGCCCGTGTTCCAAATAAAGGCGGTGTCACCCTTTGCGATGCCGTCGTCAATGATCTTTGCGTTGAGGCTCGGCAGTGTGAGCGCTGCGATCGTGGCCGCAAGCTGCAGCACTACGACGCACGCAATGAATACCCAGTATCGTTTCGCATGTCTGAGCACGAGTGTTATGAGGGCCACGGTGCTCCTTTCTGCCGCAGCCAAGCATACGCAAAAAACCTATAAAAAAAGAGCGGGGCCACTCGAAAGTGACCCCGCCCCAATTCGCAAAGTGCGAAAAAACTTACGCGAGCTTGACGCCTGCGCCTGCCTCTTCGAGCTTCTTCTTTGCTTCTTCAGCTGCATCCTTGCCGACGCCCTCGAGGACGTTCTTGGGTGCTTCCTCAACGAGAGCCTTAGCCTCGCCCAGGCCCAGGCCGGTGATCTCGCGAACAACCTTGATGACCTGGATCTTCTTGTCGCCAACGGTGTCGAGGACAACGTCGAACTCGGTCTTCTCTTCTGCAGCCTCAGCAGCAGCAGCAGGTGCAGCAGCAACTGCAACGGGAGCAGCAGCCGAAACGTCGAAGGTCTCCTCGAACGCCTTGACGAACTCCGAGAGCTCGATGAGGGTGAGCTCCTTGAACTGTGCGAGCAGCTCTTCAGTCGAAAGCTTAGCCATTGTGTATCTCCTTGATGTTTGCCCGGGCGCTTACGCGCCGCGAGCGGATTTTTGTGTACCGATCGGCAAGAGCCGAGTCTTTACGCGTCCTGCTTCTCCTGCAGCGCGCCGAAGCCGCGAGCGGCCTTTGCGGGCAGTGCAGCGAAGAGCTGTGCAGCTCCGACAAGAGCAGCCTGCATGACGCCTGCGGCCTTGGCCAGCAGCACCTCGCGGCTCTCGAGATCGGCAAGCTTGCCTACCTCAGCAGCGGTCAGGGCGTTGCCATCGAAGTAGCCCGCCTTCACCACCAGAAGAGGGTTTGCCTTGGCGAAGTCACGCAGTGCCTTTGCGACCGCAACGGTGTCACCGTGCACGAAGGCGAGAGCCGAAGGACCGGCGAGCTCGTCATCAAATGCGGTGATCCCGGCGTTGTTTGCCGCAATCTTGGTTAGCGTGTTCTTCGCCACGGCGTACGTCGCGTGCTCGCGGATGCTGATGCGGATATCGCGCATCTGTGCAACCGTGAGACCGCGGTACTCAGTCAGCAGAACGGCGCTCGACTCTTCAAACTTGCGCTGAAGATCGGCAACCGTAGCGTCCTTTGTAGCCATGGCGCTCCCTAGCTTGTCGTACCCGTTCGGCGAGTGCCGAGCGGGGGCCGCGCCGCACGAAGCAGTTTCATCGTGGAGTCCCACAAAAACAAAAAAGCTCCGGCGCGCACGCACGGAGCTTCAATCTGCTCGGGATCGATGATCCCTCACTCAAGGAGTCTCGCACCTGCGCTGGTCTTCACTTGCGTGAACGTTCTGAGAACCTTGCGATTCTTACCGGCGGTCTATGGCCAGAGACAACTATAGCATGGATTTGCAGGTTGTGGGTCAGCCGGCGGGTTTGAGCATGTAGCCTGCCCCGCGCACGGTGTGCAGCATCGGCTCGCGCCCGGCGTCAATCTTCTTGCGCAGGTACGAGATGTACAGCTCGACCACGGTCGACTTGCCTTTAAAGTCGTACGCCCACACTCGGTCAAGAATCTGAGCTTTAGACAGCACACGCCCCGGGTTGCGCATCAAGAAACGCAATAGCTCGAACTCGGTGTTGGTGACGACGATCGTCTCGCCAGCGCGCTCAACGTCATAGCTATCTTCGTTCAGGGTCAGGTCTCCCACGCGCAGCACCGGATCAGGGCGCTCGGCGAGGGTAATCTGCGAGCGGCGCACAAGGCCGCGCAGTCGAGCAATGAGCTCTTCGAGGCTAAACGGCTTCACGACGTAGTCGTCGCCGCCAGCGGTCAGGCCATTGACACGGTCTTCAACCGAGTCAAGAGCGGTAAGAAACAGAACGGGGCACATGTCGCCCGCCCCGCGAATACGCGACAGCAGCTGCATGCCATCAAAGTCAGGAAGCATAATGTCGAGCACCGCGACGTCAGGCTCAAAAGTACGCATCTTTTCGAGTGCGTCTTGGCCGCTTGCGGCCGTCTGCACCTCCCAGCCCTCATAGCGCAATGCCATAGAAACCAGTTGGGTGATCGAATCTTCGTCATCGACCACCAACGCGCGAACTTTTCCCCCATCGACTCGTGTCAGTGTATTGGTACTCATGTTCTTAGACTCCTCCTATCGACTGTACAAGGGCTGAACACGTGCACACTCTCCAAACTGGTACCGCGTGCGCGAGACGACAGTTGCTCTGCGACTTGGGCACCTGCGAGCGACTGTGAGCGGCTGTGAGCGGCTGTGAGCCGGGCGCCTTCGTGTCGTGGCAGACTGGACGGGTGTTCTCTCCTGCCCCCGCGCTCACCAACCGCATTGTCACCGACGGCAGCAATCACGAAGCGTGGATGCACGCCCGGTCCCGCGGCATCACCGCGACCGACGTTGCGAAACTGTCGACGCCGCGCTCGATTGAGACGGCCGCCCAGGCAAAACTTTTTGGTACGGGCTTCGCGGGCAACGCATTTACTGACCACGGACGCGCACGCGAGCCCGAGATCGCCGCGTGGGTGCAGCAGGGGTACGGCATCATGCCGAGCCATGCACTGTTTCACTCTGAGCTCGACGTGCGACATCTCGCAACCCCCGACGGCGTTGTGCAGCGTGAAAACGGTGCCATCGAACTCGCAGAGATTAAGACCACTAATAAGGAGTGGCGCACAATCCCCCGCCATTACCTACGCCAAGTGTGGTGGCAGCAGTATGTGCTCGGGGCAGAACGCACGTTAATGGTGTGGGAACGGCATGAGAATTTTGTACCGGTGGGTGATCCCGAGTGTCGCTGGATCGACCGCGACGAGAACGAGATCGCACGGCTCGTGAACATGGCGGGCCAGCTCATCGACGTGCTGATTCAGCGCACGACGTAGCCTTCGCGCAGGTGCGCACCTCCAGCCTTGATCCTGCGTCTTCGCTCGCAAGCTCGCTACGCGCAGGATGACGGGGCGAAACGCACCGCGCGGGATGACGGGGCGAAACGCACCGCGCGGGATGACGGGGCGAAACGCACCACACACAAACGCGCGAGGGCTGGTGACAACGGGCTTCCCGTCATCACCAGCCCTCGCGCGTCAGCGCCTAGAGGCTATGCGTTACGGCGGCGGCGCAGCAGCAGCCACACGCCAGCAGCCGCGAGCACAGCACCCAGCGCTGCAAGCAGGCCGAAGCCGGCTGCACCCGTGACTGAGAGGCCACCGTCTTGCTCAGGCGAGTTCTCGCCGTCACCGGTTCCTTCTTCGTTCGGCAGCTGGCCCACGGGAGCCTTCGAGTACTCATTTGCAAGCGAGAGCGCTACGGTCGATCCGGCCTCGCCCGTGACGCGCACGACAGCGGTAATGCCGTCGGCCGTGACCGTTGCGGACTCGCCTAGGCTCGTCCACTCGGCCGACTGCCACTTCGTGGCGCCGGTGTCGGGCAGCTTGCCCTCAACGATCGTCACGTCGGTGCCAAACGCGACGCCGTCGATGACGGCGGCCTCGTTGGCGGTGAGCGTGAGCTCGCGCTCCTGCTGCTTGCCCTCGAGGTCGGTCCACGTCGCGGTGACGGGGAACTTCGCATCCTTGGCAACCTCAAGAGCACCCTCACCGACAAGCGTCTTAGTGATCGACAGGTTACCCGTCGTGGCGGTCGCCGCGTTAGTGACCGTCACCTCGGTGTCGAGCGCAGCGCCAATCGTGAGCTCTGCCACGCCGCCAGCCGCTGTGGTGACCTGCTCTTCGCTCCAGGTGGGGGTCGCCCACGAGAAACGCTCTGAAGCAGCCAGAGGCGCCTCGGTCAGTACGACCGTGGTGTTGTAGGGCAGCATCTCGCCAAACGGCATGCGAGTGCCGTCGGTCGGCAGCTCGATGTTCTTCGACTGTTCTGCCTCGCCGTCAAACCAAGTCGCCATCACAGAGACCGACTCGGGAACATCGGCGTCGTCGAGCGGCACGCCCACGACCTTCTTCGCCAGGCTGAAGGTGCCCGGCGCCCAGTTCGCCTCGTTCGTCACGGTGATCAGGTCAACGGTTCCGTCTTCTGACGACACGACGAACTCTGCCGCGTCATCGGCGGTGCCGGTCACGCGCTCGCCCGCGAAGGCGATCGCGCCCCACTCGACGCCCGCAACTGCGGGGCGCTCGAGCTCGGTGAGCGTGACGACGGTACCCGCGGGCAGCTGCTCATCGAGCACGGTGGGCTCTGCGGCGTTGATCACCAGGTCGGTGTGCTGCTCGCCCTCGCCGAGATCCCACGATGCGCGCACAGTGAACTCGGTCGCCGCGTCAACCTCTGCCGCTGCCGCACCGGCAAGCTGCTTGATCAGGCTGATACCTGCCGTCGAGGTCGCTGCGTGGTTCTCGAGCGCGACGCGAGCGTCGGCATCGCGACCGATGGTCACGGTCGCATCGCCTGATTCGGTGAGCGCGACGCCGGTTCCTGACCAGGCGGGAGCTGCCCACGCGATGCCGGATCCGTTGGCGAGCGGGGCCTCGGTGAGTGTCACCGCAGTGCCAATGAGCAGCTGCTCGCCAAACGCGACGGGGGTGCCGTCGGTCGGAACGGTGAGCACCTTTTCTCCGCCATCCCAGGTCGCCGTCACCTGGACAGCATCGGGTACGGCCGGGTTCCCGGCTTCTGCACCGGTCACGCTCTTCACAATGTCAAACGTGCCGACGGTGCGCTCGACCGAGTTGGTGACCGTGATCGTCGGTGCGGTGACGAAGTGATCCTCGGTAACGATGATGCTCTCGGGTGAGATCACCGGTGCAGCCCAGGTGAGCAGGTCGGTGTCGACCGGCTTCGCTTCGCTAAAGCTGACCGTCGCGCCAACGGGCAGGTTGCCGAGCTCGGTCGCCTCGCCCGGCTTGACGGTGACAACGCGATCCGGCTGGGCAGCTGCGTCTTCACCTAGAGCGGTCGTATCGATCTTCGCCGTGACCTGGTAGCCATCGAGCGTCACGAGATCGGCCGCGCCGCCCTCGAGCTGCTTCTCGATCATGACGCTCGCGACCGATGCGCCCGCATTGTTGACGAGCGAGACGCCTGCAGCGTCGGTCTCGCCGACAGTGATTGTCGCCTCACCCTCCTTCGAGGTTGTGACACCCGCCCCACTCCATTCTGGGGTGGCCCAGGCGATGCCGTTCGCGTCGGTGAGGTTCTGCTCGGTGAGTGTCACCTCGGTGCCGCGGGGCAGCTGCTCGCCAAAAGCGAGCGGCGTGCCGTCAGTGGGCACATTGAGCTGCTTCGAAGCAGGCTTACCGTCGACCTCCCAGGCCGCCGCGACCTGCACAGAGGCTGGCACTGCCGAGTTGTCGGACTGCACGCCGGTGACGGTCTTCGTGATATCGAAGGTCGCGACGGGCACGATGGTAGCCGTACTAGTGCCGATCTTATTGACGATCGGTGCGGTGGCGTCGGTGATCTTCACCGAGAAATACGTGACAATCGGCTTGCCAGCTTCGAGGCGCGTACCTTGCTTCTGCACGAGCTGCACAACGCCATCTGCGTAGCGAGCCTGAATGTTGCCTTCGAGGTCAACCGGACCGTTGGACGCGTTTGCGCCAGTACCGGCGTCGGCTTCGCTCACGAAGCCAAGAAACTCAGTCTGTGCCGGCAGCACATCGTTCACGTCGGTAATCGTGACGCGGTTGAAGCTACCGTGCGGAATGAACTCTACGCGGTAGGTGTACACGTCATTAATCAGGTTTCCTGCAGCGTCGAGCTGCGCGGGAACCGTCTCGACCCAGTCTTGTGCCGTGGCGTCGTAGACGCGCTTGCGCACTTCGGCCTCGTCACCGTACGAGGTGGACTCGGCGCTCGTCTCACTCCAATAGAGCGGCTCATCGTTCGCACCAAACAGCGTCGCCCGGTTCTTGAGCGTGTGACTTTCTTTACCCTCAAACGGGTAAGTCTGCAGGTGGAGCGCTGCAGTGAAACGTTTGTCTACGCCACGGCTTGTGACAAGTGCTTTGCCTGCGTCGCTCAGCCCGATGACAACGTTACCTTCGCCATCTTGACTCAGGTCGAAGTGTGACTTTTCAAGCTTTTGGCCGTCGTAGGTGCCCTCAAGTTTCAGCAATGACAGGTCAGAGAGATCAAAGATTGTCGTATCTACATAGTCGACAAGCTTGCTCGTGCGCAGGTCAATCTTTTTGCCTGCGGCCAGCGCAAAATCGTAGCGCGCGTTCACTCGATCGCCAACCTCGATCGTCGCGTCTTCGAGCTTGCCCGTCTTCGCGAAGGTCTTCGAATCGTTCAGGCCGTCGTCGGTTTCGGGCAGCACGATCGGGTAAGAGCTGTAACCCGAGGTGAGCGGATCGCTACCAAGCTTCCAGTGATACGACGCGACGTTACGAAACTCGTATGCCTGTGCATCAAGCACGGCGGTCTGGCCGCCGACCGGCTTCAGCGCGGCGACAGAGTTGAGCTGTGCCTTCACCTTAATCTGTGCGTTCGTGTCTTTATGCTTACCCACGTTGATGAGCAGCTTCTGGCCGTCAACGCAGTACTTGCCGACGTATGCGTCAGTTGCAAAGTCACCGGCAGAACCACAACTAGCGAGCCCGTCGAGCGTGAGGCCCGCGCCTGCAACCGTTACGAACTCTGCATCGTCGGTCAGCCAGGTTGCACCCGCGACGAGGTGATCTTCGATGACCACGTTGCGCGTGAGCGTGAAGTGTTCATTGCGGTCGTCCCACTGGCGCAAATCGGCCTTGAGGGTGTAGGTAATCGGTGCGGGGGTGAGCAGATTTCCATCTGCGTCTGCGCGCACTTCCTGGTGCTGCCAGTTGGCACTCTTCGAGAAACCGTTGCCGGGGGTCGCGCCAGCGATGCTGCCGCCCACCGTCACTGTAGCCGTCTTGGTCACCTCACCGAACTTGGCGGTGTTGGTGAGCGAAGTGTTGAACGCTCCGGGCACGCCCTTGCGGTCATCGTGTGCCTGCTGCAGCAGCTTCTCGATAGCCTGCTTCGCGGTTGCGTCAGTGATCTTCACGCTATAGCTAATCTTCAGCTTTGAGGGCGCTGCAAGGTCGCGCGTGTATCTGAACGAATTGCCTGTGATCGCGGGGACGATCGGTGATGAAGTCACCGTGCGGTTCATGCCGTCGGCGTCCCACGTTGTGAGTGATTCATTGAAACTGCCAGCCACGTACGAGAGCCCCGTTGGTAGCTGGTCAGAGATTACAAAGCCCGAGCGTGCGGTTGCTGAGTCAACATTGAGGGAGTAATTGATGACCTTGTTCAGCACGTCGTCTTTGAGCGTCACGACGCCATTTGTCACAACCACGAACCCGTTCAGGTTTTTGGTGTCAACACCCTTCGAAACAGCATCTGTCACGTTGGCGAACTCGTCGTTCTTAGCTTTAATGATGACGTCAAGCTCGGTGGTATCGCCGTCGAGTGTCCAAGAAACCTTGGTCATTTCACTCTTCGTGGTTTCTGCAACCGTGAGCTGCAAGTCGAATATGCCTTGGTCGACATTGATCGTGTCATTGAACGTGATCGTTACTGTGTTGCCGTCCTGCGAGATACTCTTGATGGCCGAGTTCCCCTTGGGTACGCCAGTTACCACCAGGTTGTCGCTCACCTCAAAGACCGCGACGCTGCCCGGGCGCAGTTCGCTGCTGTACTGCGTGGACAGGGTGAGTACGTCACCCGGGGTAAGCACCGGCGCATTGCCCTCTACCGGATTTCCATTGAATGACAGCGTCGATGAGAGGCCCGGCGTCGCCGCAAATGCGGCGGGCACGGCTCCCACCAAACCGGTAAACGCGACAGCGAGGGCGGTAACTACCGCGAGTACGGCTGTGCGCACCCTCTTCACTCCCGCGTGATGTGTGAACAACACGATTGCACTCCCCAATTCCATGAACGAAACGCGCACAAAAAAGCGCCGCACGAGTCTGGAATATCGAGAATCGTGGGCGCTTAATCGACGACGGCTAAACAGGCAAACACTACACCTGATGCACACACTATTCCAAATCGGGCTAGCTTCCTACACCCCAAAGAACCCCTGCGTGCGCGTTGCGTGCGCATAATTGCGTTCCATCAGGTCTTGCAGCGCTTCTGCTACAACCGCTGCACCGGGCACGTCGCGCACCATCACGCTTTCGTTGCCCACCAGCAGCACGATGTCACTCGACCCCCAGAGTCGCTGCATCGGGCCACGTCGGGTGCGCACTTCACGCACGCGACTCAACGGCACCTCTGATCGGTGCCGCACAAAGAGGCCGCTGCGCACGATCACGCGACGCGAGGTGACGGTGGTGCGATGGGTGAGCCACGACAGCAGCGGCAGCAGCCCCACGAGCAGCACGAGCACAACCGCACCGATGCCCGCGAGCGTGTTCATCCAGGCAGCGGGCAGCGTGCCTACCCAATAGCCGGTCGCCGCCGCAACAGCCGCGACCAGCACGACGGGTAGCAGCAGCCTGCGGCCGTGAGGTCGCACGCGCAGCACCACAGCTTCGGGTTCGGCAAGCTGCGGCGGCGGAGGACCGAGCTCGCGCTCGACCTCCGCCGTCACCGAAAGGTGCCTGCGCTGTGCCATACCTCTTATTCTGCTGCGTCGTCGCTGGGTTCTGTCTCAGCGTCAGCCTCCGGGGCTGAGGCGATGCCCGCTTCTGAACCGACAGAGCGAGCCTGGAGACCAGCCTCGGGCGCAATCGGGTCGTCGCCGCGCGACGCTCGGCCCGCTGCTGCACCGGCCGCCGCGCCGCCGGCCACGCCGTTCAGCATGCCGACGAGGTCGATACCAACCGTGTCTTTGGCCATTTCGAGCAAGCCCTTGATGTTGCCCATCGCGTCGCCCGCGACCTTTGAAGCGCCGTCAGCAGAGACAACAGTCATGTTGTCGATTGCACCGATCGCGCGCGCGTACTCGGTGGCGATCGAGGGCAGCAGGTGAATCAGCTCTTGCGCGAGCACCGCCTCAGACTGCGTCTCGAGCGCCCGTGCACGAGCGTCGATCGCGGCCGCCTCGGCTGTACCCTTTGCCTCGAGTGCGGCAGCCTCTGCGCGGCCCTCGGCCTCGAGCGCTTCAGAGGCAGCGATACGAGCCGCACGATTTGCGAGGCCCTCACGCTCGATCGCCTGCGAACGGCCCTCGGCAGCCGAGATTGCAGCGGCAGCGTCTGCCTTCGCGAGCGCCTCGACCTTGTAGGCCTCGGCCTCTGCAACCGCACGCACATCGGCGTTCAGCTGCTCGGTGCGCAGCGCGACCTCTCGCTGCGCGGTAATCTGCTGCTGCTCGACGATCGCCTGCTGCTGGATCGCCTGCTCGAGCGGCTCGGCCGCCCCCGCCTGCGCGTTGGCCTTATCGGTCTCGACCTGGATCTCGGCCTGGCGCAGCTTGAGTTCGCGATTGCGATCAAGCAGCACCTTCTCGGCAGCGATCTTCGCTTCCTGCGACGCCTGGTAGGCGTTCGTTTCGGCGATATCGGCTTCCTGTCGCACCTTCGCTGCCTCGGGGCGACCGATGTTGGCGATGTAGTCTGCGCCATCGCGAATCTCTTGAATCTGCAGCGTATCAACGACGAGGCCCTGCTTGGTGAGCGCTTCCTCTGCCGCTTCGAGCACGCTCTGCGCGACAACGGCGCGATCTCGAATGATCTGCAGCACGGTGAGGCCACCGATGATCGAACGCAGTGAACCCGAGAGCACCTCTTGCGTCGATTCGTCAATCTCGTCTGAGTTTGAGAGGAAGCGCTGGGCTGCCGCCCGGATCATCTCTTGCGACCCACCGACCTTCACGACCGCGACGGCCTGCGCCTGCATGGTGATGCCATCGGTAGTCTGCGCCTCGGTGGTGATCGACAGCCTGCGCGAGCGCAGCGAAATCGAGAACGACTTCTGTACAAACGGTACGACGAATACGCCGCCGCCCGTCACTACCTTTTGGCCCGAGAGGTCACGCGAACGGTTGCCCGCCGCGTCAACCACCTCCTTACCCTTGCCGCCGGTGACGATGATCGCCTCGTCGGGCTTTGCGATGCGGTAGCGCTTGATGATGACGAGCGCCACGAGCACAAGCGCGATCACCGCGCCAAATATGCCGACAATCGCCGGGCTTGCGAGGAACATGTATTCTCCGTTTCGGTGTTGCGGTGGAACTACGGTGTGCCAGGCTCTGGCGGTTCAGTCTGTTCGGTCTGCTCGGTGGTGTCTGCTTCGACTCGCACCGACGTTGATGTGATCACCTGCACAATGCGCACTGCAGCACCGCGCGCGACCGGAGCGGCAGACGAGGCCGCGAGCGAAACCCGCTCGCCGTGGCGCGTGAGCGCAACCTCGCCAAGCCCGCCCTCTGGAATGGCGAGTACCACTGACGCGGTTTTGCCGACCAGTTCGTCTTCGCTCACGGCGGTAGTTGACTCGGCGCCGCGTATCAGCTTCGACAACCACCATGCCGCGGCCCCTCCCAGGAGCCCGGCGAGCGACCCCAGCACTGCGGCTACGGGGGTGGGGGTGCCCGCCCCCACACTCGCGAAGGCGGTGAAACCAAAGATCGCCGTGAACGCGGCGATCGAGGTGAGGCTGAGCGGGCCGTCACCAAAGTCGAAGGCGTCGAAAATGCCGTCAAGCAGCAGCGAAATGAGCAGCAGGATCGCCCCGATGACGCCGATGATCAAGAAGATCCCGCCCGCGAGAAGCGAACCGTCGATCAGTCGTTCGATCCAGTTGAAGATGCCGTCCATGTCGCCTCCTAGCGAGGGTGTCGTTTAAGCGTATCAACGGGGGTAGCCGCGGTGGCCACCAACCCGAGTATATGAAAATATGCGCGACTACTTCCGTCTAAGACTGGCCCAGAAGCGGAATTCGTCGCGCATATTTTTCTTTCGCCATGCGGCCGGGCGGCAGCGGGCGGCTGCTACAGTCTCGGGACTGCTTCGAGCAGAGATCTTCCGTAGGCCGAGCGCGGGTGCGTAAAGAACTCGGGCCCACCCGTTTCTTCGACGCGGCCCGCCCGCATCACGAGCACGCGGTCGCACAGCTCGTGCACGACCGCGAGATCGTGCGAGATAAACACCAGCACCAGCCCGAGATCATGTCGAAGATTTTGCAACAGCGCCAGTATCTCGGCCTGCACCGACACATCGAGGGCGCTCGTCGGCTCGTCGGCGACGAGCACGCGCGGCCCCGCCGCAAGCGCCCGGGCGATAGCCACCCGCTGGCGCTGGCCGCCCGAAAGTTCGTGGGGGTAGCGGTGGGCGAGATCCGGGGCCAAACGCACGCGCTCGAGCAGACCGTGCACAGTGCCGAGCTGCACAGTGCCTAGCTGCACAGCGCCTGACTGTACAGTGCCTGACGGCTCAGCGGCGCGCAGCACCTCAGCGAGTGCGTCGCCCACGCGCATGCGCGGGTTGAGTGAAGACGCGGGGTCCTGCGGCACCAGTTGAATCGCGCGGCGCAGCGCGGCCGGGCGCAGGCTCGGAGCGAGTGGCAGCGTCGCCCCGTCGAGCAGCAGCTCGCCGCGGGCAAGCCCCAGCTGCCCCACGAGCGCCCGAGCGAGAGTGGTTTTGCCTGAGCCCGATTCGCCGACGATGCCGAGCGCTTCGCCCTGCGCCAGGGCGAAGGTGACTCCGGTGACCGTGGGATCCCCCGCACCATAGGCGACTGCGACATCACGCGCGGTGAGCACGGCACGCGCGCTTGCCGTATCGGCTGACGTGGCGAGCAGCGGCGCCTGGGCCTGCGAGATCGGGGCAGCTGGGAGCGCGGGTATAGTCGGCACCGCTTCAATCAGCATGCGGGTGTACTCAGTTTGAGGGGCGTGCAGCACGGCCTCTGTCGGGCCCTGTTCGACAACCTCACCTTCGCGCATCACGAGCACTCTGTCGCACATCGACGAGACGACGGCAAGATCGTGGCTCACAAACACAAGCGTGAGCCTGCGCGAGCGTCGCAGCTCGCGCAGCAGGTCGAGCACCTCGCGCTGCACGGTAACGTCGAGCGCCGTAGTTGGCTCATCGCACAGCAGCACCGCCGGGTTCGTGGCGAGTGCGATAGCGATGACAACCCGCTGCCGCTGGCCGCCCGAAAGCTGATGCGGGTAAGCGCGCGCCACGCGCTCCTCGGGCAGGTGCACGAGCGCGAGGAGCTCGCGCACACGCTCGGACGTAGCGGTGCGGCGGCGTGAACGCTGCGCTGCCGTGCCGTCGGCGGCACGGTCGGCGGCACGGTCGGCGGCCCCGTCGTCGGCACGACCGGCTGCCTGGTCGGCTGCACGCACGGCCTCAGCCAGTTGCGTGCCCACCCTGGTAAGCGGATCGAGCGCGGTGAGCGGGTTCTGAAACACCATGCCGACTCGGCCGCCTGCGCGCGCTTCGCCTGCCGCGACCGCGGTACCCGCGGGCATTAACCCGAGCAGCGCGCGCAGCGTGAGGCTCTTACCCGAGCCCGACTCCCCCACTATTCCGAGTGCCTCACCTGCAGCGACGTCGAAGGAGACACCGCGCACGAGTGCGGCATCACTGCCAGCGCTAATGGTGAGATCGGTAACGAGTACACGGCCCGGCTCAGTGGCAGAAGAGTTTGGTATTGATCCGGCACGCGCGTGACCGGGTGATCCGGGTTCCCCAGGGTCGCCCTTCACGCGCAGCGCGTCGCCGAGGCCATCTGCCGTCAGCGACAGACCGATGCCGGTCACAACGACCGCGAGACCGGGCAGTGCCGCGAGCCACCACTTCGTTGTTACAAACGGCTGGGCGTCGGCGATCATGGTGCCCCAGTCAGGTGTCGGCGGTTGCATGCCGAGACCGAGATATCCGAGGGTCACGATCGCGACCATGATCAGCAGCACCTCGTTCATGAACAACACGATGGCCTGCGGCAGCACATTCGGCAGCACATGGCGCACGAGTACGCGCGCGTGCGAGAGCCCGGCGCCGCGGGCCGCGTGGATCCATTCCTCTCGGCGCATAGAGGCCGTAAGTAGCCTGATCACTCGTGCATATCCCACCCAGCCCACGAGCGCAAAGGTGACCAGGATGCCAGCAGGCCCAGCCCCCAGCGCAAACGCGATCGCGATCACAAGCACGTAGAACGGAAACGCGATGACCGTGTCGACGACGCGCGAGATCACCCAGTCAGTGCGCCGCCCAAAATAGCCCGCCATGAGTCCGACTGTGACGCCGACGATGAACGGTGCGACGGCCGCGGCCAACGCGAGCGCGAGATCAGTGCGCGCCGCGTACAGCACCCGCGAGAACACGTCACGGCCCAACTGGTCAGTGCCAAACCAGTGCCCGGGCGACGGCGGCAAGAGTCCACCGGTCAGATTCTGTGCTGTGGGCGAGTGCGGGGCGAGCCACGGCGCGGCAATGGCCGCGACCGCAAGAAGTCCGAGGAGGCAGACACCAGCGATCAGCGTGCCGGATCGGCGGGCTCTGGCCCAAAACGTCTGCGGCCGCCATTCAGTGTTCATGCCCCGGCTCCCCTGAGACGCGGGTCAATGAGTGCGGCGAGCCCGTCGACGGCGAGAGTGATGAGCACAACGGCAACCGCGCAGTAGAGCGCAATGCCCTGCACAACAGGAAAATCGCGGCTGCCGATCGATTGAAACAGCAGCGTGCCCACTCCATTGATGCCAAATACCTTTTCCACGACGAGCGTGCCGCCGATGAGGTAGGCCACGTTGACACCAAACAGCGCGAGCGTGGGGAGAGCGGCGCCCCTAAGAATGTGGCGCGTGAGAATGGTGCGCTCGGGAACGCCCGCGGCTCGCAGCGTCGTCACAAAGTCGGCGTCGACGACTTCGAGCAGCTGCGCCCTGAGCGACCGCACGAGCGGTGGCACCAGTGAAATCGCGACGGCCAACGCGGGCAGAATGAGGCTCCACAGCGTGCCGCCTGGCCCGGGCAGCACGCCACCCACCGGAAACCAGCCGAGCTGCACAGCGAATACGATGATCAGCAGCAGACCGATCCAAAACATCGGCATGCCCATGCCAACGGTCGGAATGATGCGCACCAGTTGATCGGCAAGACCCCCGCGCCGCCGCGCCGCCGCGAGCGCGAGCGGCACCGTTAGCGCCACCGCAAACAGCACCGCGAGGGCAACGATGCCGAGGCTGATGGGCGCTTTGGCCAGAATCACCTCGCGTGTCGAGACCCCGGTAACGAGCGAGTCCCCCGTGTCGAAACGGGTGACCACGCCAGTCACAAACCTGCCAAACTGCACCGCGAGCGGCTCATCGAGGCCCATCTGGGCACGCAGTTTGGCGACCTGCTCTGGCGTCGCCCGATCTCCCAAGATCATGGAGGCTGGGTCGCCGGGCACGAGGCGCAGCAGAAAGAACACGGCCACTACGACGCCCACCATTACGGGGACGACTGTCGCAAGCGTGCGAACGACCGCGCGTGCGGCTGCACGCGCGGTCGACCACCTCTGACCTCTCACTCGGTACAAGGTACTACCGATGGGACCATCGGCGCAGCTGCGGGGTTACTGCGCGAGCCAGGCGTCTTGGAACCGCACCGAACCGTTGGGCAGCAGCGTGTAACCGTTGACCTTGGCCGTCGCGCCCTGCAGGTTCTCGGGGAACGCCAGCGGAATGAAGGGGGCCTTCTCGGCGAGCAGACGCTGAATCTCGAAGTAGATCTTTTCGCGCTCGTCGCCATCGGGCGTGACACGCCCCTGCTCAACGAGTGTGTTCACCTCGGCGTCAGAGAAGCTCGTCCAGTACGACTTCGAGAACCCTTCAACATCGGTCTGAAACGTGATCATGCCGTTGGGGTCTGGCGCGTCTGCCTGACCGTTGTTGATCATGAAGTCGTAGTCGAGGTTTGAGTAGACCCGCTCCTTGAACACGGCATAGTCGAGCGACTCGATCTTGACGGTGATGCCAATCTCGCCCAGCTGCTCTTGCACGATCTGGGCCACCTGCGCGAACTCGGGTTTATCGTTCCGAATCACAAGCGTTGTCACGAACCCGTCTGCAAACTTCGATTTGCTGAGTTCTGCCTTTGCCGCGTCAACGTCATACTCGAGGGCGTACCCCTCGTCTTGGGCCGAGTATTCGATCGCGGGCGGCACGAGCGCATTCGCAACCTCGGCCGTATCGAAGCTCGTCGCACTCGCGATTCCGTCTCGGTCGAGAGCATGCGCGATTGCTCGGCGCACGTGCTCATCGGCAAAGTGTTCATTGAGCGTGTTGAAAAACACCTGGTCGGCGGACCAGCCCGGAGCTTCGATGAGCTGCAGCTCGGCGTTGGCCGAAACCTCGGCGGCGTTGGCAGCCGGCACCTGTTCGACCGCGTCGACCTGCCCCGCGATGAGCTGCTGTTGCAACTGGGTGGGGTCAGCCACGAATTTGTACACGAGCTGCTCGAGGTAGGGCTTGCCCTCTTGCCAGTAGTGCTCGTTCTTGACAAACGAAAGGTCTCCGTTCGGATCCCATGCATCGACCACCCACGGCCCGGTGCCGACCGGGTTCTTGAAGAATTCGGCTTCGCTGACCCCGCCAAAGTCTTGCGGCAGCACGCCATTCGAGAAGCCAGCGAGCTCGGCCAAGAACGGCGTATATGCCGATTCGAGCATGATCGTGACTTCGCGCTCACCGGTCGCCTCTACCGATGCGACGGGGGCTTCGATGGGCAGCGGTGAGCCCTCCATGTTCAGGTGCCGCTCTAGCGAAAACACTGCATCTAGGGCGGTCACGTCGCTGCCGTCCGAAAACTTCAACCCCTCGTGCAGAGTGAAGACGTAGCTCAGCCCGTCGTCTGACACCTCATACTCGGCCAGCCACGGAACAATCTTGCCCGTCTCATCGAAACTCACGAGCGGTTCGAATACCTTGTCGATCGCAAACGCGTTGTTGGCGGTGATCTGCTGGTGCAGGTCGAGGTCGGTGACCGTAGCCGCGCGACCAAACGTGAGCGTACCGCCGGCTACGGGCTCCCCGGCCGCAGCCCCGGCGTCCGCGCCGGTGCCCGCTCCCGTGGCCTGCGAGCAGCCGGTGAGCGCGAGCGCCGCTGCGAGCGCTACGACCGCCAGCTTCGGCGCGCCTGTCTTGAACTTCATGATGGGTTCCTTTCGGGGGAGGCGGGCGCGACCACGCGCCCGGCAAGAATGACGGCTGAGATCGCGCCCGGGTCGCTGAGTGCCCCGGGCTCACGCGGGTCGCGGGTCAGCAGCACGGCGTCGGCCGGGGCACCCGGCGCGATGAGGCCTGCGGTGGCCCGGTTTTGATCCGGATCGACCCCCGCGCAGAGCGCCGCCCCGGCTCGCGTGGCGGCCGCGAGAGCCTCGGTGCGCGTGAGGCCCGCAGCCACGAGCGCCTCGAGCTCGAGCCCGCCGGTGCCGTGCTGCTCTGGGGTGCCAGAGTCGGTGCCGAGTGCGATCGCGAGGCCCGCGTCGCGGGCGATTCGCACGGCGCGCGAGTGGGCCTGCACCGCTTCGGCGACGCGTGAGCCAAAGCGCGCGGGCAGCTCGCCGCTCGTGATCATCGCTTCGACGAGTCGGTAGATGCGCAGTGTCGGCACGAAGGTAGCGCCTGCGGCGGCGGCGCGTTCGGCCTGCTCACGCGTAAGAAAGATGCCGTGTTCGATGCTCAGCGGCGCCTGCGGAGTGGCTTCGGCGGCCTCGATTGCGTAGTCGATGGCGGCTCCGCCCCAGGCATGCAGCATGATGCCCGCGCCGGCGCTCGCGGCGAGCTGGGCCGCCCAGCGCAGTTCGGCCGCGCTGAAGTGTGGTTCGAGGCCGGCGCCTGCCGGCGACGCGACGCCCACGGTGCCGACGAGTTTGACCCACTGGGCACCGTCTTCGAGCACACCGGCAACCGCGTGAGATAGCCCGCCGGCTGCGTCTGCCGTTGCGCGGTCGATCATGTCGATCACGTGCTGCACGCGGGGGCGCTGTGCCGCATTCCCTTCGCCGCCTTGCGCGGCGTCTACGGTGAGCCCGCCCGCGTCGCGCACACTCGTGAATCCCGCTGCCAGGTTGCGTGCGAGGCCCTGCATGGTGAGCTCGCGCGAGCGCTCTGGGCTGAGCGCTTCGCGGTCCGTTTCGTTAAAGGCGTGCCAGGCGGCGTGCACGTGCACATCAACAAGACCAGGGATCAGCCACAGGCCGCTGCCGTCGACAGCTTGGTCGTGCTCATCGCTCGGAGCGGCAGACAATGGCCGAGATTCCGTGAACTGTCCATCGATCCATGCCACGTCGAGGGGCTTTGAGAACGCGGGTTCAGCCCCGTGGCCAGACGCATCCCAGACGCGCACGTTACGCACGCTGCCGTGTTGCCCCTCATGGTTCATAGGTTCACAGTAACTCGCGCACTATCACTGGACCAAGAGGGGTGGGAACGGATGGACCATGTGCGCCAGACTTCTTCAAGCACCGGCGGGTACACTTGAGTTCCGTGACAGACACCACGCAGCCCCAGGCCCTTCGTTCGACCGCGATCCTTCAGGTCGTGCGCGAACTCTTCCACCTTGCTACGGTCACCATCATCACCGTGTGGGGGTTCGTCTCGTGGCCGCTGCCGTTTCCCGGCATCATCAGCGGCATCGGCTTTTTCGTGCTCACCGTTGTGATCTGGGCACTGTTTCTGTCGCCCAAGCCCGTGCTGCGCACCGACCGCTTTGGCCAGGCGCTGGTTGAGCTACTGCTGCTCGCGGCGGCCGTTGCAGCGCTGCTGTTCCTCGGAGTGTTCTGGGTCTGGCCCGTCGTCTTTGGTGTCGCAGGCGCGCTAGCCGGCTTCCTCGCGTCGTCCCGCCGCGGCTAGCTCGCGGCGCGCACGCCGTCCGTCCACACACCAGCCACCTCGAGCGCATCGTCAAGCAGCACCGCGTCGGCCGCGTAGCCCACGGCTAGGTCGCCGAATTTGTCTGACACCCCGAGTGCGCGGGCAGGCACCTCGGTGAGGGCTGCGATGGCTGTTTGCATGGGGACGCCGCACTCGCGCACGGCCTGCCGGAGCGCCCCGTCGAGGGTGAGCGTCGACCCCGCAATCGAAGTACCGCCGGCCAAGCGTGCGACGCCACCCTCGACGTCAACCTCAAGCGAGCCGAGCATGTAGCGGCCGTCTGCGCAGCAGGTCGCGGCCATCGCATCAGTGATGAGCGCCACCCGCCCCGGCGCCCCCGCAAATGCGAGCCGCACGACATCGGGGTGCACGTGCACGCCGTCGTTAATCAATTCGAGTGTGACCTGTGGCTCAGCCATTGCTGCCAGCACCGGCCCGGGCGCACGGTGGTGAATCCCCTTCATGCCGTTAAAGGCATGCGTCAAAATTGTGGCGCCCGCGGCAAACGCAGCCCGCGAAGCGTCGTAGTCAGATGCCGTATGGCCCACTGCTACGCGTACCCCGGCGCCAACGAACTGTTCTATCGCCGCCATGCCTCCCGGCAGCTCGGGCGCAAGCGTCACCTGCGCGATCGTGCCGCGCCCCGCGGCGATCAATCGGTCAAGATCGGGCTTCGTAGCTGCACGCAGCAGGGCCGGATCATGCGCCCCCTTAAACTCCTCGGCCAGAAACGGCCCCTCGAGGTGTGACCCGAGCACGCCCAGCCCGCGCCCCGTCAGGTCTCGAATGCGGGCCACCTGCTCCTCGAGCACCTCAATCGGTGCGGTGACGAGCGACAGCACCGCACGGGTCGTGCCGTGGCTCCGGTGCACCGCGAGCGCATTTTCAATCGCCCCTGGCTCAGCATCACCGAACGATGCCCCGCCCGCCCCGTGACAGTGCATGTCAATAAAGCCGGGCACGAGCGTGTGCCCGCTTCCATCGACGACTTCGACGGCGGCAGCATCGGGCAGGGCCTCGATCTCAGCCCGCCAGCCGGATCCGGAGCCGCGTGAGGCGACCCGCCCAGCAGCGAGCAGCACCCAGGTGTCGGCCGTGTCTTCACGGCCTGTGAGCAGCCGTAAGGAGTGGATGACGGTCGCGGTCATGCGTGACTCAATTCTCTTGCAGAGGTGAAGCGGTGAAGCGATGTGGCTGTGGGGCACCCTGTCGCTAGGGCGCGACGATGATCTCGTAGCCGCGACCGACGAGCGCGGTGTGATCGGCGTCAGTGATTCCGTCGTCGGTGATGATCGTATCGAAGCGTTCGGGCCCGCCCATACCGGCGAACGCCTTGCGGCCGATCTTCGACGAATCGACGACGAGCACCGCGCGGTCTGCGCGCGTTGCCATGAGGCTGTTGACGACCGCCTCGCGCTCGTTGTGCGTCGTGGCGCCCAGGCCCGCGTTGAGCCCGTTCGCTCCAATAAATGCGAGGGTCAGCGAGACCTGTGCGAGCGTGTCTTCGGCGAACGAGCCGACGAGTTCATAGCTGCGGGGGTGCAAGATTCCGCCCGTGACCATGAGTTTCACCTGCGGCCTGGTCGCGAGTTCGGCCGCAATGTTGACGGCGTTCGTGACGACGGTGAGATTGGGCACCGGCGACGGGGCCATAATGTCGGGGCGCGTCGCGAGCTCACCCGCCACCGCCGTCGTCGTCGTGCCGCCCGAGAGCCCGACGACGTCGCCCGCGTTCACGAGCTTGCTCGCGGCGACCGCGATGCGCTGCTTCACGGCGTGCGGGTCGCGCTCGTCACGGTAGCGCAGCGGCAGGTCGTACGCGACGGTCAGGGCCTCAGCGCCACCGCGTGTGCGCGTGAGCATGCGCTGCTCGGCGAGCGTGTCGAGATCTCGGCGCGCGGTCGCCGGCGAGATGTCGAGCGTCGTGACAAGGTCGTCAATCTCGACTTTGCCGTGCTCGCTCAAGAGCTCGAGCACGGCGCGCATGCGGTCAGCCTTCGCCACGGCGCACCTCTCCTCCCGCGAACAAACTGATCAGCCGTGCGGCCTCGGGCACCACGGCCGCGCGCCCCGCGCCAATGTATTTGCGCGAGTCAACAACACCCGGCTGCGCAGCGAGCGTCTCGCGCACCGCGCGCGTAAAGAATCCCACGAGGTGCGTGGACACATTGATTTTGCGCATGCCTGCAACGATAGCCTGACTAATCACCTCGTCGGGCACCCCCGACGAGCCGTGCAGCACGAGCGGCACCGGCACCGCCGCACGCAACCTCGCGATTAGCTCAAGGTCGAGGCTGGCGGTGCGCTCATTCATCGCGTGCGATGACCCCACGGCCACCGCGAGCGCGTCGACCCCGGTCGCTTCAACAAACGCCCGCGCCTCTTCGGGATCGGTGCGCACCCCGGGAGCGTGCGCGCCGTCCTTGCCGCCCACCTCGCCCAGCTCGGCTTCGACGAACACCCCCGCCTCGCGGCACTTCGCCGCCACGCGCGCTGTAACATCCACGTTCTCGTCGTAGGGCAGCGTGCCGCCGTCGTACATCACCGAGCTAAATCCGAGGTCGACGGCTTCGTCGACGAGAGATACCCGTTCGGCGTGATCGAGGTGCACCGCGATCGGTGCAGTGCTGCGCCGAGCGATCTCGAGTGTCGCAAGCCCGATCGGTGCGAGGCCGCCGTGATAATCGGCGCAGTTCTGCGAGATCTGCAAGATCACGGAGTGCCCCGCTCGCTCGGCTGCCTGCGCGAGAGCTTCGGCGGTCTCGAGGTGCACGACGTTGAGCGCCGCCGTCGCGACACCGCGCGACTGGGAAGCTGCGAGCAGTTCGCGGGTAGTGACGAGGGTCATGCTGGGGCTCCTTCGGGGGCGGGGTGAGTGAGTTCGGTGGACGAGGTAACCACATCGAGCACGAGGCTGGGTTCGAGTGCCGCGCGGTCATGGGCGATTTCGCCCGCGAGCGGCATCAGTACCGCGGCGGCCGACCAGATCGTGGCGCGACGCAGCACCGCAGTGTCTCCGAGGGCCGCGCCGCAGGCCGCGAGGCTCGCGGCGGCCGCGACGGCGGCGTCGCCCGCGCCGGTCGGGTTGCCGACGAGCGGCGCATTGAGGCGGGCTCGGCGAGCGCGCGCACCGCTGCGCTCAAGCGGATCGCTCGCCGTCGCCAGCAGCATGCCCTCGGCACCCAGCGAGCACATCACAGTGCCTGCTCCCAGCTCGAGGAGCGCAGCCATGCCGCGCATCGGGTCGGATTCGCCCGTCGCCAGGCGCAGTTCTTCACGGTTGGGTTTGAGGAGCGCGGCGCCTGCCTGCGCGGCGACCAGCAAAAGCGGCCCCGATGTGTCGACGATGACGGGGCACCCCCGCCCAGCGCCGAGCGCAATGAGTGCGCGCAGCTCAGCTTCGCCGACCCCGGGCGGCAGGCTGCCCGAGATCACCAGAACGCCAGCGTCCGCTTCGTCGAGGGCGGCCGCGACCGCATCTACGAGAGCGGCCCACTCTTGCGGGCTCGGGGCGACGCCTCGCTCGTTGAAGATCATCGTGTCTGCGACAGTCTCGTCGTAGATCGCGACGCTGCGACGGGTCTCTGCCGAGACCGGCACCAGCGCATGTGGCACATGGCTCGTCGCTAGTTCAGCGGCGAACGCCTCACCGACCGAACCCCCGCAGGTGGTGATTGCGAGAGCCGGAAGCGCCTGCGCATGAACGACGCGCGCCACGTTGATACCTTTGCCGCCCGCGCGCACGCGCGCCGCGTCAACCCGGTGTGTGGCACCAGCATGGACAGCGTCTGCCACCCACGTCATGTCGAGCGCGGGGTTAGGGGTGACCGTTACAATCGGCTTGGTCATATGGACTTCCTCTCGGCAAGTGCGCGGGCGAACAACACAGCGCCGATGAGCCCAGCGTTCTCGCCGAGCTGGGCGGGAACCACCCTGGGGCGACGGTGAAACGTGAGACGCGCATCGAGTCGTTCCCGCAGTGGCACGAAGATGGCGTCGCCCGCGAGGCTAAGGCCGCCACCGATGACGATCGCTTCGGGCGCGATGATGCCGGTGATCTGCGCAAACGAGGTGGCAAGCGCGTCAAGCGCTTCGTTCCAAACGTCGCGTGCGCACTCATCACCTGTCTCGGCGAGCGCGAGAATATCGCGCACCCGGTCGGGCGTCTCACTCGACTCGCCACGTGCGCGCACTCGGTCACGGTAGCGCCGGGCGATCGCACCACCCGAGGCAATCGCTTCGAGGCAACCGCGCCCGCCACACTGGCATTCCGGTCCGTCGGCGACCGGGGTATGCCCAATCTCGCCCGCAAAACCACCCGCGAGGTATGGCGCACCGCCGATCACTACGGTCGCGGCGATGCCCGTGCCCAACACTACGACGACCGCGTTCTCGTAATCGCGCGCGCCACCCAGCGCGAGCTCAGCGCTACTCGCCGAGTGGATGTCGTGGTGAAACGCGACCGGCAGGCCGAGCCGCTCCTCGGCGAGCTGTCTGATGGGCGCCTCGCGCCAGCCTAGATTCGAGGCGAAGACCCCCACTCCACGCTCGGAGTCGACAATGCCAGGCACCACGATCGACGCCGCGACCGGGGTCACATCGGGGTGTGCCGAGGTGAGCTCAAGTTGCAACGCGCGCAGCCGCTCGATGATCTGCGGCGCCGCCCCCAGCTCGCCCTCAGCAATGCCGTTGGCGCTCGGCGGGCGCAGCCGCTCGACCGGTGTGGCCGAGCGGCCGATTCCGCGCACCTGCCCGTGCTCATCAATCAACGCCGATTTGATATCTGTCCCCCCGACGTCGAACGCGAGGACCGCTCGCCCGGGGCCGACACTGGGGAGGTCGATCACGGCTCGAGAATGACTGAGCGCGTCAGGTTGCGCGGCTGATCCGGATCAAGACCCAGCGCGAGCGCGCGTGCGAGCGAGACACGCTGGGCGCGAACGAGATCGGCGAGCGGATCTAGCGCGCTCGCTTCGATGTGCGCGCCGGTGCGCGCGACCTGCTCGGCGAGCCCCTCGGGAGCCTCGCCGAAGCGCCATGTGACGCGGCCGGGGGCCGCGATGGCGATGGGCCCGTGGCGGTACTCCATGGCTGGGTACGACTCGGTCCAGGCCTGTGCGGCCTCACGCATCTTGAGCGCTGCCTCGTGAGCGAGCCCCACCGTCCAGCCGCGGCCGAGAAAGCTCACCTGTTCGGCGTCGAGCAGTGCCGCAGGCAGCTCTTCTGCGACCGCGATGCGCGCATCGGCGATCGCCTGCGTCAGGTCTACGCCAAGCGAGGCGCGAAAGAGGGCAAGCGCGGTGGTGGCGAAGCGGGTCTGCACGACCGACTGCTCATCGGCGAACGGCAGCAGAATGGCCTCGTCGACGAGGCCCGGCAGCGGTGACTCGGGGTCACCGATCACGCCGATGGTCTTCACGCTGCCGCGCAGGCGCTCGATGATCTCGAGCACCTCGCTCGTCGTGCCGGATCGGGTGAGCGCGACGATCGAGTCATAGCCACGATCAACGAAGGCCTCTGACGCGGCGAACGCGTCGGTGACGCCCTGCCCCGTCGACTCACGCAGGTGTGCATATGACTGTGCCATAAACCACGAGGTGCCGCAGCCGATCACTGCGACCCGCTCGCCGGCCTGAGGCAGCTGAGCGTGTGCGTCGGTCATGTGGGCGACACGCGCCCACGTGTCGGGCTGAGAAGCGATCTCCTCGGCCATGAAAGCCCCTGGCTGTCGTGTCTGCGTCATTGCTACTCCGCCTTCGCGATCGAATAAGTGATTAGAAATGATTGTCACACATGAGTTTCGATCATTTCAATGGGTGATTTATGACAATTCTCTCATATAACCGATTTCTTGCGTTATTTTTGCACTAAGTTGATAACGAAATGATTTTGGAGCTTGACGAAGCAGCATTTTGCCCCAATAGTGGTTTCATCCAGACGTTCATTTGATGAAATTCGCTGGAATCGGCCCGTAAGAGTCGAACTTGCAGAGACGCAAACGCTCATAACCATGAGCGATTCAGAGTGAGGAAGTTCAATGAAGAAATCCATCAGGCTAGGAACTGTTGCCGTCGCGGCGACCGCGGCACTCGCACTCACATCGTGTGGCTTCAGTGGCGGGGCATCGGGCGGCGGAGACGACAAGGACGGCGCAACGACGCTCAACCTGCTCGTGCCCAGCTACTCCGACAACACGCAGAAGCTGTGGAACGACGTCATCGCTGGCTTCGAAAAAGAGCACTCTGACATCAAGGTGAACCTCGAGGTCCAGTCGTGGGACAACCTCGAGTCGGTCATCGCGACGAAGGTCTCGGGCAACCAGGCCCCCGATATCTACAACGGCGGCCCCTTCGTCGGCTTCGCCGCAGACGACCTGCTCTACAAGGCAGCAGATGTCACATCACCCGACACTCTCTCTGACTTCCAGGACTCCTTCCTCGAGAACGAGACCTACGAGGGCGACGCTTACGCGCTCCCTTGGATCGCCTCGGCACGCGCACTCTTCGTCAACAACGACCTCCTTGAAGAAGCCGGCGTGAAGGAAGCCCCCAAGAACTGGGACGAGCTCCTCGACACCGCCACCAAGGTTTCGCAGCTCGGCGGCGGCGTTGCGGGCTACGGCATGCCGCTCGGCTCTGAAGAAGCGCAGGCAGAAGCAGCCGTCTGGCTGTGGGGCGGCGGTGGCAGCTTTGGCGACGCCGACAAGATCACCGTCGACACCCCCGAAAACCTCGTGGGCGCCGAGCAGATCAAGAAGATGATCGATGCGGGCGCAACCCAGGCTGATCCGGGATCGACGCAGCGTTCACCCCTCATGGAGATCTTCGTGCAGGGCAAGATCGGCATGCAGGTGGGTCTGCCCCCGACCGTTGGCCAGATTGCAGACAACAACCCCGACCTGAACTACTCGATCGCACCCATTCCCACCAAGGACGGCTCGGCCATGACCGTGGGCGTCGCCGACCAGCTGATGGCGTTTAAGAACGACGAGAGCAAGCAAGAGGCGATCACCAAGTTCTTCGACTACCTCTTCGCTGCCGACACCTACGTGCCGTGGGTCTCGGGCGAGGGCTTCCTGCCCACGACCAAGAGCGGCGCCGAGGCACTCGCAGACGATGAGGCGCTCAAGCCGTTCCTCGAGGCACTGCCCGACGCTCAGTTCTTCCCGACCACGAACCCCAACTGGTCGGCCACCGACTCGGCATTCAAGGCGCTGTTCGGTCAGCTGCAGACTAAGCCTGCAGCCGACGTGCTCGCCGAGATCCAGGCGCAGTCTGACGAGGGTTAAGTCCCGTTAGACGCTATACGCCACACCACCCAGGATCGGAAGAGTAGATGACCCTCACCACCGAGCCCTCTCCCTCCTCGGGCGGGGCGGCCACAGGCCGCCCCGCCCGAGGCGGTGGGGCCAAGAAACCACCCCCCAGCCGCAAGAATTCGGGCGCGCGCGACCTACTGCAAGCGCTGCCCTGGATCGCCCCTGCGCTGCTGCTCATTGTCGGCGTGGTCTTCTTTCCCGCCGGTCTCATGTTCTTCAACTCAACACGCAAGATCTCACAGTCGGGCGTCGACAAGGGCTCCGTTGGGTTCGATAACTATGCGACCGTGTTTGGGTTCGCCGAGTTCTGGCCGATCCTGTTTCGCACGATCATTTGGGTCGTCGTGGTCGTCGCGTTCACCGTCGCGCTGTCGCTCGTGATCGCGCAAGTGCTCAACAAGGCGTTTCCCGGGCGCAAGCTCGTACGCCTCGCCGTGATCGTGCCGTGGGCGGCCTCGGTCGTTATGACCACGATGGTGTTCTACTACGGCCTCGAGCCCTACTTCGGTATCATCAACAAGTTCTTGGTCGACGTCGGGCTCATCGACACACCCGAAGGCTTCGGCTGGACCCGCAACGCCGACACCGCATTCGCCTGGTCGATTGTGATCGCCATCTTTGTGTCGCTGCCGTTTACGACCTACACGATTCTCGCGGGGCTCCAAGCTATTCCCGGCGAGACACTCGAAGCCGCCCGGGTCGACGGCGCGGGCCCTGCCCGCGCGTACTTCTCCGTGGTGCTGCCCCAGCTGCGCAGCGCACTGGCTGTCGCGATCCTGATCAATATTATTAACGTCTTTAACTCGCTGCCGATCTTGCGCATCATGACCGGATCAATTCCCGGCTACGACGCCGACACGATCATGACCATGATCTTCAAATACATGCAGGATCAGCACAAGGTCGACGTCGCGAGCGCGCTGTCGGTCGTTGGGTTCTTGATTGTGATCGTAATCGTGGCGATCTATGTCAAGGCCGTCAAGCCCATGAAGGAGGTCTAGACCGTGGCTCTCTACACCCCCAAGTCACCAGCGCCGGTCGACGACGCGACCACCGCGCTCGTTGTACCCGCCGGTCGCGCCCGCCGTCGCGTCGCACGCGGCAATGTTTCACGTGGCACGATCGCGCTGCGCATGCTCGCCGGCGCGATTGTGCTCGTTGTGTTCATGCTGCCGTACACGATCATGTTCTTTGGTGCGGTGAAGTCGAAGCCCGAGATTCGCTCGGTCGACCCGACCTACTTTCCCACCGAGTGGCGCTGGGAAAACTTCGTCACGATGTGGTCGACGCCCGAGACTCCGCTGCTGCAAAACCTGATCTCGACCATTGTGATCTCGGTGTTCGCGACGCTGCTCGTGCTGCTGGTGTCGCTGCCCGCCGCCTACTACACGGCACGCTTCAGGTTTCCCGGTCGCATGGTGTTCTTGTTTCTCGTCATCGTGACGCAGATGCTGCAGCCCGCGGTGCTCACCTCGGGCCTGTTTCGGCAGTTCATCACGATGGGCATCTCTGACACCTGGCTTGCCATGATTCTCGTGAATGCCGCGTTTAACCTGTCGTTTGCGACGTGGATCATGCACTCGTTCTTTGCTGGCGTTCCCAAGGAAGTCGACGAGGCCGCGCAGATCGACGGCGCAGGCCGCTTCACCGTCCTGTTCAAGATCAACCTGCCGCTCGTGTGGCCGGGCATTGTCACCGCGATCGTGTTTACCTTTGTGGCCTGCTGGAATGAGTTCGCGGCATCCCTCGTCATCCTGTCGACTGCTGGTAACCAGCCCATGTCGGTGGCGCTCACCAAGTTTGTGGGCCAGTACGAGACGAGCTGGCAGTATGTGTTCGCCGTTTCGATCGTCGCGATCTTGCCCGTGGTGATCTTGTTCATGCTGATCGAGAAGCGCCTCGTCAGCGGCCTCACCGCCGGCAGCGTGAAGTAGGGCGGAGCTGCTGGGCAGGTTGTGGCCGGGCGGGCATCCGCCCGGCCACGCTTCCTTGCGCCAAAGCTCAGCGGCTGCAGCGCTCCCGAGGCTAACTCTCAGGTACAACTATGCGCGCGGCATGGAGCACGCTCTCGCGCGGGTCGGTCTCGCCGTCGATAGCCTTCAATAGTAGTTTCGCCGCTTCCCGGCCGTAGTCACGCGCTTCGAGGTCAACACCCACTACACGAGTCGGGCCTGGCTCCGTCGCCATCGTCGCGAACGTGAGCCCCTCGCCGGCGACGCCACTTGCCTGAAACGCCAGCGCATGCGTCACGGCCCCCTGCGCCACCCAGAGCAGTGCGTCACACCCCCGTTGCTCAACCTCATCAAGTAAACGAATAATCTCGGCGTCAGTTGGCGTCACCTGCGTATGCAAAATTGACGCGTTGGCTCCGTGTCGCTCGCACCAATCTCTGTACCCCGCGACAACTTCCGACGCCCACATAGGCGCCCACTCTTCCTCAATTGCTGCGATGGCCGGTCGCCGCACGCCGCACTGACTGAGCTGATCGAGCACGCTCATAGTGAGCGCGCGATGGTCGGCCGCGATCGACGCTGCAATTCGATCCTCTTGTTCACCGCGATACTCACCCACTGTGACCACGGGCACGTCGCCAATGTTCGATGAGACGGCAGCAAATGCCTTAGGCTCCGGATCAACAACCAGTAGACCGTCGATCTGTGGTCGAGCGCGTCCACTGGCGCCTGAAGTGAGCAACAACAGATCGTTTCCCGTCATTGCAGCGACATCGGCCACCCCAAACGCTAGCTCCATGTAGAACGCGAGCTCACGCACATTCGCCGGAATATGTAGCCCTATCGCCGCGTGTTTGCCACCTCGTAGTCGTTGTGCCGCGCGATTCGAAACATACCCCATGCGCGCGGCTTGGGTGAGAACTTTTTGTTTAGTGTCCTCAGACACTCGACCCCGGCCGTGGAGCGCAGAAGAAACCGCCGTCTTCGAGATACCCAATGCTCGAGCGATGTCGACAATTGTGACTGGAGAAGACGCCATAGTCGACAGTCTATGGGCGCGGCCGTGGCGCTCATGTTGCGTGGAGACGGACTGGCCCGTAGCATTACCGATGCGGGAACGTTCCCGCAGCATCCGTTTAGACGCACTATCGCGCTTCACCATGCTCGCTTGACGAAGGAGTCTCTATGCCAGCCCCTCAACCCACCACACAACCCAAGCTCGCGACTCTCACTGGCAAAGTTGTCATGGGCTTCGTTGGCACCTGGGTGTTCGCACTCATGGCGGCTAACCTCGTCCCCGTGCTCATCGCAGCCATGGTGCAAGACTTAGGCGTTGACATCGCGACGGCTGGGGCGCTCGCCACCGGCATGACCGCGGGGTCAGCCCTGGCTATGTTTGTCACAACGCGCTTCATCGCTCACGCAGATCGCCCCACGCTTGGCCGCCTTGGTCTTCTCGCCATGGTCGCAGGCTACGGTTTGGCGGCGGCATTCATGACAACGAACACGGTGATGATCGGCCTCATGCTGGGCGGCATCGGCGCCGGTGTCATGATTGCGACCGGCACCGCATCGGCTTCTGCCACGCAGAACCCCGACCGCACAGTAACCGTTGTAATGGTGATCAACCGGCTCGGCGCTACAGCACTGCTTGCGATCGCCCCGCTGTTCCACAACGACCTGCGCTCAGTACTCATTGTCATTACCGCGCTGGGAGTCATCGGGCTGATTCTCGCGGGCGGGTTACCAAACGCACCCACTAAGGGCACGGGCACCGAAGTCACCGCCACCGCCAATTCAGAGCGCAGCCCCCTCACTTGGATTGCTTTCGCCCTCGCCGCATCCATGTGCCTGTGGTCGCTCACCGAAGACATGGTGTACTCCATGACCAGTGTCCTTGCCGATCACGCTGGGCTCACACCTGAGACCTCCGGCGCACTGCTCGCTGCCAAGGTTGGCGGCGGGCTCGTGGGCGCGCTGCTCGCTCCCCTTGCACTTCGCTGGATCGGCCGAAGCTGGTCGTTCGTATTGATCATTGCGATCAGCACGATCACGAAGTTCCTCATGATCACGAGTGGATCAGCCCTGATCTACGCCGTCTCCATTGTCGTTTGGGGTGTCATGTACGGTGCGATTTTGGTGCTGGTGACCGGTCTTGCTGCGGTCATGGACGTGACGGGCCGCGTAGGCGTCGTCGTATCGGGCTTTTACCTGGCTGGTGTCGCGTTCGGCCCGCTGATTGGCGGCCAGCTGGTCGGCGTGCTCACTCCGCTGCAGTACGCGCTGATCGTCACCGCACCGAGCATCATCTTTGGGCTCGCGCTCTTCTTGATCGCACGCAGCCGTCGCAAGTATGAGGACGGCAACACCACCGCAGTGGTGATAGGCGCTGCTGAACCGGTGCACAGCTAACTGATCCGGCTCAAGAGGAGAGACACATGACACAGCAGAGTTCACCCGTCGCGGATCGCATCGTGATCGGCGCGCGCGTGCACACATTTGATGGCCACCGGCACTCTAGTGATTCGGCCCCCACCGCGGTCGCGATTACGCGGGGCCGGATCACCGGTATCGGCTCGAAGGAGTCGCTGGCTGCGCAGCTCACGCCCGACACAGTCGTTGACGAGTTTCCCGGGGCGACGATTGTTCCCGGGCTCATCGACAGCCACACCCACATCGTGTTCGGGTTGGAGCTCACGCGCGGTGTGCAGCTAACCGACCTTTCACTTGAAGAAGTATGTGCACGGCTCGCGGCTGCCGTAGCTGCAGCAGCTCCAGGCGAGTGGATCTTCGGCTGGGGAGTTGACCCAAACATCTTTACCAACACTGGATTCTCTGGCCGCGTGGTTGACCACGTAACACCCCAAAACCCTGTATTTCTACGCATGCGCGATGCCCACTCCGCGGTCGTCAATAGCGTGGCCGTAGGCCAGGTCGGGCTCACTGGGGCAGAAAAGTTCCCCGATGAGTCGGCCGTGGGTGTTGATGCAGATGGCGTTCCGACCGGGTACTTGTTGGAGCTCGCAGCGATGGATCTCGTGCTCGCTCAGATTCCGCAAGAGAGCCTCGAGTCCAAAGCGAACCGATTGTCAGAAGTGCTCAATGGCATGGCCCGCACGGGAATCACTGGCACACACGTCATGGACTTTCACGAGGGCAGTCAAGAACTCCTTGAGCTGCTAGAGACGCGCGGTGAACTACCGTTACGACTCAGGTTCTCCCCCATCATTCCGCCCGGTTCTGACATACAAGCGCTGACACATTTCGCCAGCATTCAGGGCCTGCACGGGCGCCGCTGGCGCGTCGAGGGCGTGAAGTTCATGATCGACGGAACCGTGGACAACGGCTCTGCTTGGCTTGCCGAGCCCGATTGTTACGGCGAGGGACTTCGATCGATCTGGACCGACCCCGAGGCATATCGAGCGGCTCTTCGATTCTTCGCCGAACGCGGCATCTCCACTGCGACCCACGCGATCGGTGACAGAGGTGTCGAGTTTGTACTTGACGCCATTGAAGCACTCGGCTCCATCGCAGGCAACGCACATCACCGCATTGAGCACATCGAAACTATTCCCGATGAGACAGTGCCCCGGTTTGCCGAGCTCGGGGTCGCCGCCAGCATGCAGCCGATTCATGGCGTGCGTCACACCCTCGCAGACCGCAGCGATAACTGGTCGGTGCGGCTGGGCGAGGAGCGAGCGTCACACGGCTGGAGGTCTGGCGACCTTCGCCGCTCAGGCGCCACACTGGCGCTCGGGAGTGACTGGCCTGTGACCCCGTATGACCCGCGCGCCATGATGGCCGAGTCAATACTGCGCAGGCCTCTTGCCCGCCCGGGCCTTGCCCCAGTGCAGCCTGAACAGGCGCTAAGTGTTCGTGAAGCTTTTGAGGGCTACACCACACACGCGGCACGCGCAATCGGTTCAGACGAAGAGGGCGGCATCGTGACCGGGCACAGGGCAGCGCTCACGGTATGTGCAGACGATCCGCTGGCCCTCGACGCACAAACCCTGGCCGAAATGCCCGTCTTAGCGACCTACGTCGAGGGTGCACGGGTTTTCTAGCGCCCGCTAGGCTGACGCCCATGAGCAACATCGAACCTGGCATCTACGAACACTTCAAGGGCGCACGATACGAGGTCGTAGGCACCGGTAGGCACTCTGAAACCGAAGAGGCCCTCGTGTTTTACCGCAAGCTGTACGACGACTACAGCTTTTGGGTGCGACCGCTCGACTTGTTCGCCGAGCACGTCGAGCGCGATGGCTACGCCGGCCCGCGGTTTCGCCGCATCGCGTAGCGCACAAACCCCCACTACCGCCCGCGGCGCGACGTTTTGTTTGGCCGTTGTTGTGGTTTAGCACAGCAAAAACCACAACAACGGCCAAATAGATGGGGCCCGGCCCAAGATCCGGGTGAAGCATGGGCTGAAAGCTTAGGCTGGCGCGAGCGTGCGGTAGTGCTGCACGTGGTCGTAGTAATCGCGCAGTTTGAGCTTCGAGGCTGCCGCCTCATCGATCACGACGGTCGCGTAGCGGTGCATCTGCAGTGCACTCGCCGGGCACATGGTCGACACGGGGCCTTCAACCATCGCCGCCACGGCGTCGGCCTTCGCTTCACCCTGCGCGACGAGCAGCAGCCGCCGCGCGTCGGCGATGGTGCCGAGACCCTGGGTCACGCTGTACACGGGCACGTCGTCCGGCGAGTCGAAGAACCTGGCGTTGTCGATGCGGGTTTGCTGAGCCAGTGTCTTGAGGCGCGTGCGCGACGCAAACGACGAGGTCGGCTCGTTGAAGCCAATGTGGCCGTTTGCACCGATGCCGAGCAACTGAATGTCAATGCCACCGGCTGCCACGATCTCGCGCTCGTACGCGTCGCACGCGGCGTCGAAGTCGTCCGCATTGCCGTTGGGAACGTGCACGAGCGCGGGGTTCAGCCCCAGCTGCTCGGTGACCGTTTTGCCGATAACGCTGTGGTAGCTCTCGGGGTGCTCGGGGGCGAGGCCGACGTACTCGTCGAGCGCAAACGCGCTCACACCCGTCACGTCAATCTCGCCTTCGCGTACCTTGCGTGCCAGCACCTCGTAGGTGCCCAGCGGCGATGAACCGGTTGCAACTCCAATGACGGCGTCTTGGCGCCCACGAATCACACGGGCCATTTCTTCAGCCGCACGCTCGGCAACTGCCGTCGCATCAGCAACGATGACGATCTCCAACTGACCTCCTCAGGGCCTGCGGCCGGCGGGCTCACACCCGTCGCAACCACAAAAGTTCCAAATATGCCCATCCTAAACGGTTCCACAAACCCGCCCGCGCACGCCCGCAAGCTGCTACGCTGAGCACGTCCAAAGACGGACACCGGTGATGTAACATCACCGACTTCTACAACGGATCGTCCGGCACGTACCTGCCGGTGGAGGAAAGAAACATGGCTACTGTTTCATTTGACAACATTTCGTGTGTCTACCCGGGGGCCGAGCGCCCTTCTGTCGACAAGCTCAATCTTGAGATCGGAGACGGCGAGTTTCTCGTTCTCGTTGGCCCCTCGGGCTGCGGCAAGTCGACGACGCTGCGCATGCTGGCTGGTCTCGAGGAGGTCACGTCGGGCCAGATCATGATCGGTGATCGCGACGTCACGCACATGCCGCCCAAGGACCGCGACATCGCGATGGTGTTTCAGAACTACGCGCTCTACCCCCACATGACCGTGGGTGAGAACATGGGTTTCGCGCTCAAGATCGCGGGCGTCAGCAAGGACGAGCGCGCCAAGCGTGTGCGCGAAGCAGCGCAGATGCTTGACCTCGAGGAGTACCTCGACCGCAAGCCGAAGGCGCTCTCGGGCGGCCAGCGCCAGCGTGTCGCCATGGGCCGCGCGATCGTGCGCTCCCCCCAGGCATTCTTGATGGATGAGCCGCTGTCGAACCTCGACGCGAAGCTGCGTGTACAGACACGTACACAGATCGCGTCGCTGCAGCGCCGCCTTGGCGTCACGACCGTCTATGTCACGCACGACCAGACTGAGGCGCTCACCATGGGCGACCGGATCGTGGTACTCAAGGCCGGTGAGCTGCAGCAGGTGGGTACACCGCGCGAGCTCTACGAAACCCCCGCTAATGACTTCGTTGCTGGATTCATCGGCTCGCCTGCCATGAACCTGTTCCCCGCGAACCTCACCGAGCACGGCGTACAGTTTGGTACGGCCGTCGCCGAGGTGCACCCGGGCGTGCGCGCCATGGCGACGTCGAGCCAGATCACGGCGGGTGTGCGCCCGGAGGATCTCGCACTTGCGGCCCCGGGTGAGCCAGGCCTCGAGGTGATCGTTGACCTGGTCGAGGAGCTCGGCGCAGACGGCTACCTGTACGGCCACAGCGCAGACGAGCTGGGCTTCGAAGTGGTGGCCCGCGTCGACGGACGGGTACACCCGAACGGGGGCGAGCGCGTCACCCTCAAGCCCGCACCAGGGCGCCTGCACGTCTTCGACGCGCAGACCGGCCTGCGCCTCAGCTAACCGCCGCGCCAATTAGAGAACTCGTCATGCTGCGCGACGAAGGAGTCGCTGTGAGTATTAAGTTGGCTGGTCTGGGACTGGCTGGCAGGCTAGGCACTGGCCGTTGATTCTCACTCCCG